>CAKQTF010000132.1 GCA_934276695.1 uncultured Spirochaetales bacterium | reverse complement strand
TTATATTATCTGTCTCATTCTCTATCTTTGCAGAAAGCAGCTCTGATTCTTCTGCTGTCGGCCGCTTCTATAAGCAGTCGACTCTGGAGCTTCCAGGCGCAGGCGTATCAAAGGATGTTGCTCAGATTCCTGTCTCTTACGACCTCAGCAGTGTCAAGACAAGCTATGTGCAGATGGGCTTCTCCTCAACTGATCCTGATGTCGCCCTGACTGATCTCGGGCCTTCCATCGCTTTGCACGGTGATGCTGAATCCGGCACCATAACAGGATTTGAATCAGACGTTTATGCTTATTGCAGGATTATCAGCTCTGTGCCTATTGTTGTCTCAATCACAGGCCTTTCTCCTCTTGTCATCGATGATATGACTGCGATTTCCGGCAATGCGGATGCTGGCATAATCGACTGGCAGGTCTATTCTGGGAGCGGTGCTGATAAGAAAGTGTACTTCAATGGGCTCCAGGGAAGGTATATTGTCCCTGCTGTGTCATTTTTAAATCATCGTCCACAGGCTGATGGGCAGGCAGTAAGAATAGCAAGCGCAAAGCTATCAATAGAGTCTGAAAGCTTCAGAGGAAAGGCGATAGGATCCTATCGCTCTGAGCTTATCATGACGATAACCTCAGTCAACTGACGCTTTAAGACCGGAAATCCATTCTTTCCGGTGGCTTTTCTGCTAATAGAGTATTCCCCAGGAGTTCCTATGCTTTATTGACATTAACAGCGCCCACCAAGGCTGATGCTTCAGCTTCACCAGATAGGTGGGCATGAAAAGCATAGGCTGTTATACTGGCTGTGCTGTACTCATCTTTGAGTATCAGGCTTTCTATGTTAACGAGGCTGTCATCCTTATAATCTACCGTTTGTTTCTCTTTATCCAGATTATGGCTATCATATCCTTCTTTGCCTCTGCACTAGACTAATGAACAAAATATGTGTAATTTGTATAATAACTCAAGCTAGGAAAGGATTAATGGTTAAAAAATATATAAGATTTCTGATAATAGGACTTGCAGCACTGGCTGCTGCTTCCTGCTCTATATCCCCGGATATAGAAGACAGGCCTGAGCTTAAGCCTGCAGTGACATCAATTGCTGCGCCTTCGATCACGGATGTGATCAATGACAATGCATCTTCATCAATATCAATAATGTGGGATCCTGTTGATAAGGCCTCGTTCTATGTCGTCGAGTACCAGAGCGCGCTTGATTACCTTGCTGGTAATGACTACAGGGAGTTCATCACGCAGACAAACAGCTTCACGCTTGAAAGCCAGTATTTCACAAATGCTTCGGATATGAGATACGTATTCCGCGTGAAGGCTGGAAGCAGGACACAGTCTGGCAGCTCTATCCTGTATTCCCCATACTCTGAGCTGAAAGAAGGCGTGATAGTGAATTCATTCTCAGTCAGCCCTGTGATCCAGAACAGCACACTGACTGTCTATTCATCATTCCCTAAGATCAGGTCAGTCTTATCAGATAGCAGTATTGTCTCGCCTTCTGTGGCATATTATGACGGCGACTGCACTGATGGCTCAGCGCTTCCAGAGCCTCTTCCATCATCTTCAGTTGCTCTTTCATCTGCTGAGGAGAAGACTATTACGGCTGTCCTCTCAGTTGATGGAAAGGAAGTGACAAGGAAGAAGATCACAGTCCAGAACTCTGTGGATTATTATCCGCCTCATCTTTATTCAATTGAGGGTTCAAAGAATGAGAAGGGATCAATCACGATTACATGGACAGCCCCTGAGATAAATAAGGGCCTTGACTCATATGGAGCAGAACTGAAGTTTGTAATAGAGAGAAAGGAAGGAAGCGAAGACTGGGAGCCTCTGAAGGATTCTTCTGGAAATGATCTGGTGCTTGCCGCTAAGGATTTTCCATCAGAGAGTTCATTCTCATATACAGATAGTACAGCAGAGCCGAATGCAGATTACAGCTACAGAGTGATCTCTGAGTACTTCATGACAATAAACGGCAATGATGTCGTTTATGCTGAGGATAAGCAAGGCGCTCTTACTGCAGATGGATGCTATACTCAGGATACAATGGTGAAGAGCTTCATGATAAGGCCTGTATCCGGATTTGATGGAGCTCCTGTGACATCAGGAGATGCTGAATACAAGGTTGCTCTTGAATGGGAGACTTATCATGAGCTTCCTGAGAATATTGTGTATTCAGTCACAAGATGGGATTTTGACCAGATCACATTTGTGAATGGCTCACCTACAGATAGCACTGCATCGATTAAGTATGATGTTGTATATGAAGGCTCTGATACTTCATATGAAGACCTGATCCGGCTTGGCGAGGAAGAGAACAAAAAAGCATATAACTATGTTTATTATATACAGCTGAAGGATAATGTGACTTCATCGGATGACTATCCTATGGTTCAGTCCAAGAAGATTGATGAGAACGGAAATGTCGTAGATGGTATAATAAAGACCAATCCATCAATGAAAGAGGTATCCTTCATAAAGGATGGCACACTAAGCGCTACAGCGGGGAATGCTGCTTATTCTGATAAAATCGTGCTCTCATGGAGCTTTGATGGGGACTCAATCTCTGCAGCTGGTCTCAGTGCTGATAAGGTTTCTGTACATGTACTGAAGAAGACAGAGGATGATTCTCTGTATACAGACCTCTTCGGAAAGGATGATCCAGGGATTGCTGGTACTGAGTTCGCTGATACTGACGTAGAGCCGGGTATTACATATAACTATATGCTCAGGCCATATTACAATGATGATACAAGCCTCTATAATGGTGCTCAGACAACATATTCAGGTACGGCAACAGGAAGCACGTTAAAGGGTGTTACAGGATTGACAGCCTCAATAAATACTTCCAATTCTGAGATATCTGTGTCTTGGGATAAGGCAGATTATTCCCATGGATATAGAATCTATTACCGTGAAAGCGGTGATTCAGCATGGTCATCAGAAAAATCATTCTCTGTACCAGCAATTGAAACAAATTGCACTCTTCCATCTTCAGCAGAAATAAAGCCAGGAACAGTTTATGAGATTACTGTTGGTGTGGTTGATACTTCTGCTAGTGCAAAACCTGATGATTCCATTGCTGTAAGAGGCTCTATCCTTGGACATATAACACCAGCAGCTACTGGCGATAATGATATAAAGGCTGACTCTATTACCGTCTCATGGGATAAGGTTGAGAATGCAACAGGCTATAAGCTGAGCATTATGGATGATGGAGGCAAGACGCTTGTTGATGGCAAAATGCTCAGGCTTAATGATCTATCTGAGAGAGATGGTAGATATGAGTATGTATTCAGCGCTGGCAGTGATGAGTTCAGGGCTTATGCTGAAGCTGAAGATGCTGATGGTAATCTCATCAATGAATATGCTTTATCGAGGAAATACAGTTTCTCTGTTGTTCCTGTTGTGAGAACAGGCAGTATAAACATAGAACCAGAAGGTGCTCCTATCTCAGTAGTAGGATACTGGATAATGCCTCCGAAGAACATTACTGCGACTAAGGCAGCTTACAGGGATCTTATAACGATAAGCTGGAATCCTGTTGATAATGCTTCAGGATATATCATTTACTACAAGCAGCATGGAGCATCTGATGGATGGTCATATCTGAACACTGTATCCGGTAATGTGACTTCACTTGATTATCTCAATTCATCAGATAAGCTTGATTTCTCTGTATCATCAGTTGTTAATGGCCAGGAAAGTGCCATACAGTCATTCTTTGAATCTGCTAGCAATTATGGATATCCTCTCATTGCACCTCAGCGTGTTGCCTGTGTGGATCTTGGAAACGGATTCTTCAAGCTCAGTTTCATGGAAGTGCTTGGTTCAACGGAATATATAATAAGCATTGATGGTGTGCAGTATGATATTCTTACATCTTCAAAGGTAGATTCTGCTTCGTCTTCTTTATCTAGCTATGCTGATAAGGCTGTTGAGAAATCTGCTTCAGGTATGATTTCCTACTATATCAAACGGCCTGATGTGAAATACAGAGTATCATTCAATTGTTCTGTAGCGGCGAAGAATTCTGCAGCTGCCATTGACTCGAAGAATACAACAAGCCCTATAGGGACTGATGTCATGTATGCAGATATCTCAGAAGAGGATGAGATAAGACTGGCATTGTATAATCTCAATTATATATTCACATTGGTTAATTCAAGTTTTGATAATGAATGGTGGCCTTCCTCTCAGAAGACTCTGAGTGACTCAGGCATAAGTGCCAGTACTTGCTGGGGAACTTCGGGATTTGCCTCCTATAATCCTAAAAACAATGGATATATAAGACTAAATAATTTTAGTCTATTCGGAAATACTATAACAGGGAATATTACATGTTACGT
>CAKQTF010000131.1 GCA_934276695.1 uncultured Spirochaetales bacterium | reverse complement strand
CGAAGGCGCGAACATGCCTTGCTCAACAGAAGCAGAATCCATCCTTGTCTCAGCAGGCGTCCTCGTTGCTCCTGCAAAGGCAGCAAATGCCGGCGGAGTCGCTGTCTCAGGGCTTGAGATGAGCCAGAACAGCATGAGGCTTCAGTGGACAAGAGAGGAAGTGGACATGAAGCTTCAGGGAATCATGAGGAACATCTACAGGAATATCTCAGAAGCCGCAGAGGCATATTCAGATAAGAACAACTTCATCGATGGTGCAAACATCGCAAGCTTCATGAAAGTATCAAGGGCAATGATCGCACAGGGCTACGTGTGATATCCAGCTAAAAGCCGCTCATGGGCCTTCCGGATGATTTCCGGAAGGTCTTTTTCGTGAGCACTTGAAATTACATCATTTTCAAAAGACAATTATACGAGTTTACATAAAGGAGTCCTCAGATGATCAGGCAAGGCTTTGATAGCAACCGCTATGTGGAAGAGCAGACAAGATATATATTAGACAGGGTCAACAGGAGCGAGGGAAGGCTGTATATAGAGTGTGGCGGGAAGCTTCTCTATGATTTCCATGCAGCGCGTGTGCTGCCTGGTTTTGATGCAAATAACAAAATGAAGGTCTTCCAGTCCCTGAAGGAGCATCTTGATATAATAATATGCATATACGCAGGCGACATAGAGAAGAGGAAGATCCGATCGGACTTCGGGATCAGCTATGACGCTGATGTGCTGAAGATGATCGAGGACTTCGCAAGCTATGGGATCAGATGCGACAAGGTCGTGATCACAAGATACAGGAACCAGACAAGCGCAACGATCTTCAAGGAGAAGCTTGAGAGACGCGGGATTAAGGTATATACGCACACAGCAACACCTGGATATCCATCAGATATCGATGTCGTGGTGTCGGATCAGGGCTATGGCTCCAATCCATACATCCCTGTCTCTGCGCCTGTAGTGGTAGTCACAGCTCCGGGGCCTGGCAGCGGCAAGCTCGCAACATGCCTCACACAGATGTACCATGAGGCAAAGAACGGGGAAAAGCCAGGATACTCAAAGCTTGAGACATTCCCGATCTGGAATCTTCCGCTCAATCATCCGGTCAATATCGCATACGAGGCCGCTACAGTCGATATCGGGGATGTGAATCTGATTGACCACTTCCATCTTGAGCACTATGGGACGATTGCAGTGAACTATAACAGGGATCTTGAGGCCTTCCCTCTTCTTGAGAAGATCCTCGAGAAGATAACAGGAGAGAAATGCCCATATAAGTCACCTACGGATATGGGAGTCAACCGCTGCGGATTCGGCATAACAGATGACAGCGCATGCCAGGAAGCAGGACGCCAGGAAATAATCAGAAGATACTTCAAGACACATACAGACTATGTATCAGGGCTTGCTGATGATGCAACAATCCAGAGAATGGACGCGCTTATGGACAAGGCAGGCGTCAAACCTGAGGACAGACCTGTTGTGATGCCAGCAAGAGAAGCCCTCAGGAATGCAATAGAAAGAGGAAAGGGAAAGGACGGCACAGTCTGCTCAGCTGCAATAGAACTCCCAGACGGGCGGATAATAAGCGCCCACAACTCAACGCTCCTGCACGCATGCTCAGCACTTATCCTCAATGCGCTCAAGGCCATGACCGGAATACCTAAGGAATACAATCTGATAAGCTCTGCGATAGTCGGCAGCATAACACAGATGAAGAGGGATATCCTCTCCGGAAAGGGTGTTAGCCTGAATCTGGATGAGACGCTTATCGCGCTTGCAATGAGCGCAGCCGAGGATGGCATGGCGAAATCAGCAATGGAGGCACTGCCGAAGCTCAAGGGATGCGAAGTGCACCTGACGCATATCCCATCACCGGGAGACAGCACAGGACTCAGGAAGCTTGGCATACAGTTCACAAGTGAGCCTGTATATCCGGCAAAGAACATCTAAGCCATAGTCCAGGGGGAAAAATGAAAGACAGAGAATCGCTTCAGTCAAGGCTCGGATTCATACTGCTATCCGCAGGATGTGCTATCGGACTCGGGAACGTATGGAGATTCCCATTCATCACAGGAGAGAATGGCGGAGCAGCCTTCGTGCTGCTCTATATCATCTTCCTCATCCTCATCGGACTGCCTGTGATGAGCATGGAATTCGCAATCGGAAGAGGCGGACGCAATAATATCGTCGGTGCATACGACAGGCTCTCTGGAGGCAGCAGGTTCTGGAACGGGGTCGGCATCTTCTCATACATCGGCAATTATCTCCTCCTGATGTTCTATACAGCAATAACAGGATGGCTGATCTACTATACATTCTCTGCCGCATCCGGTGTATTCCAGTCAGGCATCGGCATTCCGGAATACTTCTCAGACCTTATGGCATCTCCGCTAAAGCAGACTGCATACATGGCAGCTGCGATGGCAATCACAGCTCTTATCGTGATCGGAGGACTTGCGAAGAGCGTAGAGAGAATCACAAAGGCCATGATGTGCATACTCTTCCTTCTCATGATCTCCCTCGCTGTCTATTCCTGCACGCTTCCTGGCGCAGAGAGCGGGCTTCTTTTCTATCTCAGGCCGGATTTCGCGAAGATAGCAGAAAAAGGGATCTTCTCAGTGATCTATGATGCTATGGGACAGGCATTCTTCACGCTCTCACTCGGGATCGGCGCAATGACGATATTCGGCTCCTATGTATCAAAAGACAGGACACTGCCAGGCGAATCAGTGAGGATAATGACACTTGATACGGCCATTGCAATCCTTGCAGGGCTCATCATATTCCCTGCATGCTCTGCTTTCAGCACAGAGCCATCCGCAGGCCCTGCCCTGCTCTTCCTCTCACTTCCTGAGGTATTCAGGAAGATGGCAGGCGGAAGGTTCTGGGGCACAGTATTCTTCATTGCCATGTCATTCGCTGCAATATCAACGCTCATTGCGGTCTTTGAGAATATCATATCATTCTGGATAGACAGGAAAGGATGGCCAAGGAAGAAGGCCGTGATTGTCAATGCTATCATACTGATCATCCTTTCACTCCCATGCATCCTCGGCTTCAATGTGCTCTCTGGGCTGCATCCGCTCGGCGGCACAAGCACAGTGCTCGACGGGGAGGACTTCCTCGTCTCAAATATAATCCTTCCGCTGGGATCGCTCATGATGGTGATATTCTGCACATCAGAGAGAGGATGGGGATGGAAGAGCTTCCTTAAGGAAGCAGATGAGGGAAAGGGACTGAAATTCCCGAAATGGCTCAGGATCTACTCCTCATACATCCTTCCGGTGATCATCCTGTCTGTCTTCACAATCGGGCTGATCCAGATGTTTCTCTAGTTCACGAAAAAGGCATTTTGGACTATATTTCTATGTATCATGAACATCAGAGCAATAGCCGATAGGATCGGGCTGGATTATGAGAACATAATTGAGGATTACTGCGGGGATGTCGCTGCGCTTGGCAGCAGGCTTTCTGCATTCCCTGAGTCTTGCAGTCTTGATGGATTCGAAGCTGCAATGGAAAGCAAAGACTATGACACAGCCAGAAGCGAAGCAAAGAGAATACGTAAGGCTGCGGAGAAAGTCGGGCTGATTGACCTGAAGAAGGCTGCAGAGCATGCGGAGAATGCAAAGGATGACAAACTGCATTCAGCTGCAGCATCGCTTATTCAGAGATACAGGGAAGTAACTGAGTGCATCAATGCTGAGAATCAGTAGATCAATATAAGATAGACACAATGAGGAGCCGGCATAGGAAACCGGCTCCTGTTTTTTCATTCATTTCCTTGCGTATGCATCTTCATGCACGCCGAATACAGCACGTCCGGAAGGCTCATTCATCTTCCTGAATGCCTCATCCCACTCAAGTGCCTTTGCTGTGGAGCATGCGACGGAAGCTTCATGCGGAACGCATTTCGCAGCTGATTCTGATGGGAAATGCTTTGCGAACACCGATCTGTAATAGTACTCTTCCTTTGTCGCAGGCGTATTGATCGGGAACCTCATCTCAGCCATGGCAAACTGCGAGTCAGAGATCATCTTATCAGTCGTTGCCTTAAGAGTATCAATCCATGAGTATCCTACTCCATCAGAGAACTGCTCCTTCTGCCTCCAGACAATCTCGGATGGAAGATAGTCCTTGAATGCCTCTCTCACTATCCATTTCTCTATCCTTGGCCTGCCATTCTCATCCCTGCTCATCTTCGACTCCGGGTTCAGTCTCATTGCAATGTCGATGAACTCCTTATCAAGGAATGGAACACGTCCCTCAACACCCCATGCAGCCAGTGCCTTGTTTGCCCTGAGGCAGTCATATAGATGAAGCTTGCTGAGCTTCCTGACAGTCTCCTCATGGAACTCCCTTGC
>CAKQTF010000130.1 GCA_934276695.1 uncultured Spirochaetales bacterium | reverse complement strand
ATGTATGCGAGATTCCGATAGCCTCCTCGCCCTTATCATTTGAGACGACCTGTATTCTTGATACGTCTGTGATATCAACAGCCCAGAGGAAGTTAACGAGCTGCTCACCCCAGCCCGGATGAGCCTTAAGAGCGCTTATCACAAGCTGCTCTGCATTCTTTCCATATCCAAGAGGAAGCAGATTCAGGCCTTCCTTAAGCCATGTGTAGAGCTCAAGCGCTGTCTGACCGCCCTTCTCAGCTGCACCCTGAAGGAAAGACCTTGTCTCAAGAAGCTTTGCTGCCTGTCTCTTCTTCTCTCCTCTGTACAGCTTGCCGAAGCGGTATACATAGCTACCGTTCTCATATCTGCGCTCAAACATGATCTTCTTTGAGCCATTTATGATATAGTAAAGCGATTCCTCATAGAATCTCTTCTGTGTGACCTTCATTGTGTATCTTGCTATCACTGAAGGATGCTCTGGATCATCAGCCTCGCCCCTATCCAGAAGGACATCTATTGAGATCTCAGATGGTCTGTCCTTTCCATCGCCATATGCGAATGCAGCCTTTGCCAGAGACCCTTTAAGAGGATTCTCATTATCCTCTGCCGCGAAAACAACAGCCTTGAGCACTTCAAGCGCTCTGACGAAAGAGCTCTTTCCGGCTCCGTTCGGGCCTATGATAGCTGTAGTCTTAAGCACATTGAAACGATCTGTTCCTGGTACAGTCTTTAATGGATCAAGAGTCCTGTCATTGAGAGCAACCAGGGAGATCTGCTGGGGAGACTTCACGGACTTAAAGTTCGCAATAGTCATGTTTAACAGCATAAGCTTCCTCCTTTCACGAAAAACCGTGAACTGCTTCCATTATAGCAAACTCAGAAAAAATTAATCAGCAAAAGCAAAAAAAAGGATTCAATACAGAAAAAAACACCTTTGGTAGCCTGTATAACTTCTGAAAACCGCTCAAAACAATAGATTATCCGGCCACAAACCCACATTTTATTTTATTTCAGACTTATTATAGGATATCAAAGGCAAAAAAACATGTAAAAATACTTATTTTTTATTAAGTATTAAGCACATTCAGCAATCCATCAGCACTATCAAGTGTCTCAGTGCTGAATGGGAAAGCATAGGAATCATCATCCCCGATCAGAATGAGAAGCGGGGATGAAGGCTCGGCAGCATGATCAGAGATCCACTCTGCAGCATGCCTGCCGCCCTCTGCCTCAAGCGCAGATGAGAGCCCCTCTATCAGGATAGCGCTGAAAGTACCTGTGGAGATCCAGCGCTTAAGCACTTCAACGCCCTTGCTAGCCTCATCGGGCCTGAAGAGCTTCCTGTTTCTCACTCCGGCGTATACTGGATGCTGTGAGAATGAGATCTCAGCCCTTATGCATCCAAGGCTCTCTGGTGTTATCACACCACTGTAACGGTAGATCTTATTCATTTTCATTTCCCAAGTGCACTGTAGATTGAGTATATAGAGCCAGCATCACCTGAGACAGGCGTGCTCTCACCTGATATCTGGGCCTTTGCCTTATCATCCTCTGCCTTGTAGGCAACCATCCTGCTATAGAGGCCATTGATCTCACTGTTCTGCACCTGCTGCCGCACTGATGAGAGGAATTCGATTGCACCCGAGAGATCACCGCCTGCAGCCTGGATGACAGCAGCATTATATGCAGAAGGAATATGGCCTGAAGCATCCCATTCTGCCATGAATGCATTGTACGCAAGTGTGAGGTTCCCATCCTCTGCTGCCTTGTATGCGCTCTCAAGGCTCTTGATCTTAGGCTTATTGCCCATGAGTTCCACACTTGAGGATATGCGGGTCGGGATGAAATCGTTGATTATTGACTTCTTGAACGAATTCAGCTGGCTTCTGAAAGTATAATAAGGGTTATTCACACTTGAATAAGGAAGAATGTACCCGGTGCCATATGGCCTGTATGTATATTCCTCATAAGTCGGATTCTGCTTTGTGTAAGTACGCTTTGCGATTATCCGCTCTGTCCTTGCATCAACCACCGTAAGTGAAAGCGTGACTGAGACTCTCTGGTAATATGCATATGTATAATGAGGTATCTTTGTCTTTATGCCTGTTGATGGATCGTACTTCTCTGTGTAGGAATCAATATAGACCCTTGAATACTCATCAACATCCATATTGTCTATTGATGGGATTATAACAGCATCAATGCCGGCTTCCGCGAATCTGGCAGATGAGCTCATCCCCATCCTTGAGAGCGTGATTATCGCATCCGTCTCTGCTGGATACATGATCTTGAAGAATCCATTGCGGGAGAGCGCATCAATGACCGCATCCGTTGCATATGATGCAACATCAGATGGAAGGCTCTTCGAATATGAGGAATACACAGGATACAGCGAGCTGTCAAAGTCGTAGTACCTCATATATGCTGATGAGGGCATATATCCTTTATTATATGGGATGGCAGATGCCACAGCGATATTCCTATACTGCCCCATATCCACATTAGCACTCTTCATATAGCTGATATCCACGACTGTGGAACATCCAATCAGCAGCATGAGAAGAGAAACAATAACAACAGCAAATAATGTCTTATTCTTCATTTTCTTCCTTTTTAGCTTATTAAAATGCCTGAATCAGGCAAGTATTCTCCTATCTGAAAGCTCGCTTGCAAGCTTCAGGGCCTTTACCATGTTCTTTATATCAGCAGCATTCCTGCCCGCCTTCTCGAATTCAAGGCCGCATGTGACTCCCACGCGTACGAAAGGGAGTCCCCATGTGACAACAACTGCATTCTTATCCAATGAGACAGAACTAAGCTCATTCCTGAAATACACAAGCGTTGCGCTGTAATCACCGCGCTCAGAACGCTTATATACATCGCGCACAGGAACAGGACCGACTGCATTGATCCCAAGATACCTGCATCTCTCTATTACAGGAGCTATGATCTCCTTCTCCTCTGGCCCGAACCACTCACCATCCCCGATATCAGGATTCAGCGCACTGACAGCAATCGGCTTTGAACTGTTGAAGAAGTTTGATGCAAACAGGCTCTCTATATTCACTATCGCATCCATCAGCATCTCTTCCCTGACGGCATCGAGAGCATCACGCACGGATCCATGGTACTTAAGAAGGAACACATTCGCCTTCCTGAACAGGAACATATTCGTAAGCCTGCTGCTTTCTGCAAATGATGACAGGAGATCGGTTATTGAATTCTCACTGTACCCTGCAAGCCCGAGTGCGATGCTGGACACTGATGGCGTGACAAGGGTATCAGCAAATCCATTGCATACCAGATCAACAGCAGCCCTGACACTCTCATAGGAGGCAATGCCAGTCTCCTTTGTAGGCTTTCCATATTCAAATCCGGATATGTCTATCGAGGATGATGAGTAGAAGATGCACTTCTCACCTGCCGCCTCAGCCTCTTCAAGCTCCCTGACAGTGCTTACGCATGAAGAGAACGGAAGATCCAGTCCAAGATCATCAGCCGTATGCCTGAATACACCGAGATCCCCTGTTACAAGAATGCCGCATGACGCCTTCAGAGGCTCTGCCCCTGCGGCTTTTATGATCATCTCAACAGCTGTTCCCGAGCATTCGCCCATGCAGATTGCAACGTATTTAACCATATCTCTAGAATATACAGAAAGGAATGAAGTTTTGCTACTGATTATCAAGCTCTTCATTTAAATTCATCATAGGGATAGAATACTGATTTATGTGGTATTTTGAAGAAGATGATGACGAATACGAGGAAGATGAGGAAGTCGAGTTCTCAATCATCCCAGAGATAATCGAGAATGATGACTTCTCTGATATCGGTGAATCTGAATATGAGGATTCTGATGACGAGAGCGGAGACATTGATTTCTGATATCATCTGACAATGAGTCCAAGCGGAACAGGACGCTCAGATGGCGCTCCATCAGGGAATCTGGCAGATACATCCATATGCATCATGCCATCTATGAGCATCTCAGCAGATCCTCCGCCATCGAGATTCACTGCATTCCTGAGGCCTAGCGAACAGCATAGCTCAGCTGTCTCAAGAAGAGTCATCCCGCGGCTCTCATCTCCCGCCCTGTATCCAAGCTTGCTGCAGCCCTCTGCCCATATGAGAAGCGGCTCATCATCCTTATCTGCAGCTATGAGCATGCGCGGAGCCCTGTCTGATCCATAGCCAAGAGGATAAACTGCAGGAGGATATGGGACTGAGTCCCGCTCTGCATCATAGAATGAGGACATAAAGCGGTCTATCTTCCTGAAATCCCTCACCGCACATGGACCTGCCTGGATTGCAAGATCATACATTCCAAGCCCATGGTATGCAATCTCTGACCGGACCTCTTCCAGTGGCTCATATGTGCTCAGCACAAAGCCACCCATCGGGACTGCTGTCATTC
>CAKQTF010000129.1 GCA_934276695.1 uncultured Spirochaetales bacterium | reverse complement strand
TCCTGGACAGATCCACAGTTGCCCTCCGCAGCCTAAGCGATGATGAGATACGCAATTACATCATGACCGGCGAATGGAATGGCGCTGCTGGCGGCTACAGGCTTCAGATGAGCGGGTATAAGCTTATTGATAGGATACATGGAGACTGGACAAATGTTGTAGGATTGCCAATGAGGGCAATCCTCAGCAGGGTCTTCAGCTGAGAAGCTCCTCATAATGCTCAAATCCTAGCTCCAGAATCCTATGGATATGATCATCGGACAATCTGTATATTATGCTTCTTCCATCCTTTCTGAATCTTACCAGCCTTGATGCTCTCAGGATCTTCAGCTGCTGCGATATCGCAGACTGGCTCATCTCCAATGAGTCTGCTATGTATCCTACAGAGCTCTCTCCTATCTGGTCCAGAAGATACAGTATCCTAAGCCTTGTCGCATCTGCAAAGACCTTGAAGAAATCCGCGATATCAACTATCTCCTCATCGCTTATCCGGTTATCTGCCATCTTTTCCTCCGCTGATTTATAGTCTATCATAAAACATTCAGGAATGTCTTATTGAGCAAAATGCACTGCTATCATGGCAAGGAAACAAACACACATAAGGCAATGCGTCTATAGTATCTATCAGGAGGGCTGAATCATGGAAATAAAGAAGAATGAAGCAACCATACATCTGGATAATGGGCAGGAATTCAAGACCAGCATAATCGTTGACAACATGGGTGACAAATCTATAGATATAACAGATCTGAGGAATAAGACCGGATACATAACATATGATCCAGGCTTCGTCAACACAGGCTCATGCATGTCATCCATCTGCTATATAAACGGAGAAAAAGGCATACTGAGATACAGAGGTTATGATATTGATGACCTGGTAAGGAACTGCGATTTCATCGAGGTTGCCCATCTGCTTATCAAAGGTGCGCTTCCGAATGCAGAAGAGCGCTATAAATACCAGGAACTGCTGAATAAGCACAGCCTTCTTCATGTGAATATGAGGGATTTCTTCAAAGCATATCCGCATGACGCACACCCTATGGGTATCCTCTCTGCAATGGTAGCATCACTATCCGCATTCTATCCTGAGCTCGAAGAAAAGGATCCGGAGGAGAACATAGACCTGACTGTGACAAGGCTCCTGTCGAAAATGAGGACAATAGCAGCGTTCACATACAGGCAGATGAACGGAATGGATTTTGTCAATCCGCAGTATAATCTGTCCTACTGTGCGAATTTCCTGAACATGATGTTCTACAGCTCAGTGAATAACTACACCCCTGATCCTATCCATGTCAAAGCGCTTAACCAGCTCCTGATCCTACATGCTGACCATGAGCAGAACTGCTCTACCAGCGCTGTCAGGCTTGTTGGATCCTCGGAGGCAAATCTGTATGCATCTGTAGCAGCAGGTTGCTGTGCACTATGGGGCAGCAAGCATGGCGGAGCGAATCAGGCAGTCATGGACATGCTGATGAGAATGCAGGCAGAAGGCATAAAGCCGAAGGACATTATTGAAAGAGCAAAAAGCAAAGATGATCCATTCCGGTTATCCGGCTTTGGTCACCGTGTCTACAGGACATTTGACCCAAGGGCTAAGATTGCAAAATCACTATGCATGGAAGTAATGGAAAAATGCAGCGAGCACGATCCTCTGCTGGATATAGCGATGGAGCTTGAAGAGATTGCAACACATGATGATTACTTCATTGAAAGGCATCTGTATCCGAACGTTGATTTCTACACAGGCATCACATTCCATATGATGGGGATTCCCGTATCAATGTTCACTGTCCTGTTTGCGATGGGAAGGCTGCCTGGCTGGATCGCGCATTATCTTGAATGGAGGCATGATCCGTATCAGAAGATAGGAAGGCCGAGACAGGTCTATACAGGAGAGCAGAAAAAGGAAGTGATACCGATCAGCCGCAGATGATCTGCAGGCAGTTTTATATGGAAAGCCCTATAAATCATATGATAGAATGATTCCATGACGATTTCCAGAAAACGGAGGCGGCTGAATGAAGCGTATCATTATAATCATTCTATCTGTAATAGTCATTGCACTCCTGCTGATAGCTCTTGCTTTCTTCCTCATTTACAGGACCAGAATCGAGACAATCAGAACAATAAACAGAATAACCAGTTATGATGACTACAATCTGTACAGCATAGACATAATGTATGATTACAGTCTCATGGATGTGATTGATTACGGGATAAAGGACAACCAGTCTTTTTCTGATGCAATAATAAAAGAAGCGATGCCGCTCCTGCCAGTCCATGTCAGGATGCCGGAATTCGGCTGCAGCGCATTCACTGTGAAGACAGCAGACGGCAAGGCACTCATGGGCAGAAACTATGATTTCAAGCTGGATACCTCAGCGCTCCTTGTCCGAACACAGCCTAAAGACGGATACAGATCAATCGCATTCGCGGCTCTTGACAATATAAATGCAAACGAAGCAGATAAGAATATACGCACAAAGCTCACCTGCTTATCGGCACCATTCATCTGTCTGGATGGAATCAATGAGAAAGGCGTGTCTATTGCGGTCCTTACGCTCGATAGCAGCCCTACAGACCAGAGTGGCATGGACAATGGGAAGAAGACAATAGGAACATCCCTTGTCATAAGGCTGGTGCTTGATTATGCAGCAACTACAGAGGAAGCAATAGCGCTTCTTGAAGAATACAACATGTTTGCAACATCAGGCCGTGACTACCATTTCTATATAACCGATGCATCCGGGGATGGCAGGGTCGTGGAATTTGACTGCAACAGCCCTGATAGGAAGATGACAGTCACAAAGTCACCTGCCGTGACGAATTTCTTCATCATGTACAGCGACCGGGTTGAGCCTAATCAGAAGAACCAGCAGTATGGCCACGGCAAGGAAAGATACGAAGCTATCATGGCAGCAATGAATGAGCAGAAAGGGAAAGAAAGCATCGCTACAGCATGGGACGCACTCAAGGCATCATCACAGGCTCCGAACCCGGAAGATGTCACAAGCAACACACAGTGGTCAATAGTATTCAGCAATACAGATAAGACAGCAGACATCTCACTGAAAAGAAGATGGGATCTATCCGTGCTATGCAGCATTGATGGGATCACAGATATCATTAATAGATAATCATGCTTAGAATATGGTCATGAAAAAGTGCCAGGCTCAGCCTGGCAGCTTCTATTCTTCTCTCAGAGCCTTGAAATAAGATAGTCAGTGAATTCTGAAGTAGATAGTGCAGTACCCTTCTTCCCTTCTTTCACCATCAGATCATATAGATCCCTCGTGACCATTCCTTCTGATATCACGGCAGGAATAGCCTTTTTTATCATATCTGCAGCCTTATTCCATCCTATATACTCTAGCATCATCACCCCAGATAAGATTATCGAAAGAGGATTTGCTGTATTCTTACCCGCAATATCAGGAGCAGTGCCATGCGTCGCCTCAAAAACAGCGGTACCTGTGCTGTAATTGATATTTGCACCAGGTGCTATTCCTATTCCACCGACCTCTGCGGCAAGTGCATCTGAAATATAATCCCCATTGAGGTTCATTGTTGCTATGACATCATAGGACTCTGGCTTAAGAAGTATATTCTGAAGAAACGCATCACAGATACAGTCCTTTATCTCCAGATCATCTCCAGGCCTTGGAATGAAGATCCTCCCATCCTTCTCATATGCAGAGAATTCATCGCGGGCGAGCTCATACCCCCAGTTCCGGAATCCGCCTTCTGTGAATTTCATTATGTTTCCCTTATGGACAAGCGTGACATTCCTGCGGCTGTTATCCAATGCATAGAGTATAGCAGCTCTGATTATCCGTTTAGATCCTTCCTCTGATACGGGTTTGATCCCGATTGCACTGCTTTCAGGGAACCTTTTCCTGCTGACTTTCATCTCATCTCTCAGGAAGCGGATCACCTTTCCAGCGTCTTCACTTCCGGCAGGCCATTCTATCCCTGCATATATATCCTCAGTGTTTTCCCTGAATACAACCATATCGACATTCTCTGGATGAATGACAGGAGAAGGAACGCCATTATAGTGCTTCACTGGCCTGAGGCATACATACAGATCAAGATTCTGGCGCAGTGCCACATTGATTGATCTTGCTCCTTTTCCAACAGGAGTCGTAAGAGGACCTTTTATGGCAACAACAGAATCCTTTATCATGGACAGTGTCTCATCCGGAAGATTAGTCCCGCATCTCTCAGTAGCCTTTCCTCCTGCAAGGGCCTCTTTCCATTCAATTCCCCTTCTGCCTGAGAAAGCAATGCTTACAGCACTGTCAATAACCCTCCTCATCGAATCAGATATCTCTTTTCCGACTCCGTCTCCCTCGATATATGCAATCTCAGGGAAATCAGGTACATTCAGA
>CAKQTF010000128.1 GCA_934276695.1 uncultured Spirochaetales bacterium | reverse complement strand
CAGGCAGAGGCAATCGATAAGCTTGTTCCGTTCAAGAAGGGGGAGATATGGCTTTCCGTGCTTCCGGTATGGCATTCCTTTGAGAGGATCCTTCAGTATCTCATACTGTTTGAGACAGAGACTATTGCATATTCAAAGCCTATCGGGAAGATAATGCTTACGGATCTTCAGCGCCTCAATCCGCAGTACCTTGGGAGCGTTCCGAGGATCTGGGAGACTGTGAAGGCCGGTGTCTATCAGAATCTGAAGGGCATGCCTGGATACAAGAGGGCAGCATTCGGCTTCTTCCTTAAGGCAGGGACCGCCTATAGCAGGCATAGAATGAGGGTGATCGGTGCGACAAGCCACATCAGGAAGGGCTGCAGGACAGCAGAGCGGATTGCATCATTCATCCCGTATATCCTCTTGAAGCCTATCAGCTTCATCGGATCTGAATATGTCTTCTCAGGGATAAAGAGGAAGCTCGGATCAGGCTTCAAGGCTGGGATCTCCGGTGGCGGGAGCATGAGCAGCGATGTTGATTCATTCTTCCGTGCGATAGGGATCAGGCTTCTGAATGGGTATGGTATGACTGAGACATCACCTGTCATCGGGATCTCTGACTACAGCAATCCGAAACAGGGATTCATCCATGCGCTTGAGAATACTGAGATAAAGATCATAAGCACTGAGAGCGGCATGCCATTGAAGCAGGGCGAGAAGGGTGAGCTCCTGGTCAGAGGACCACAGGTGATGAAGGGGTATTATAAGGATGATGCCAGGACTGAACGCATCATCGATAAGTCTGGATTCCTCCATACAGGGGACCTTGCCATTATATCGAGGGAGGGCGACTTCACGCTTGTCGGCAGAGTGAAGGATACTATTGTCCTCTCTGGTGGTGAGAATATTGAGCCTGTCCCTATTGAAGGTGCTCTCAGAAGCAGTGAATACATAGAGAATGCTGTTGTAGTCGGACAGGACAGGAAAAGCCTTGGTGCATTGATAACCATTGACAGGAAGAGCATCGAGAGATACCTGAAGAGCGAGGGGATATCATATGTGAGCAGGGACGGCCTGGAGCGGATTGATCAGGTCCATCAGCTGATCAACAGCGAGATTGCGAGGCTGATATCAAAGCCGAATGGCTTCAAGGCTTATGAGCAGATATCGAGATTCTGCATCCTCCCTGAGAGCTTTGAGAATGGCAGGGAGCTCTCTGCGAAGGGAGAAGTAAAGCGCAAGGCAGTGAATGAGCTCTACAGGAAGGAGATCGATGGCCTTTATAGATGAATACCATTATGCCTCAGCCTGAGAGATTATAAAGTCCCAGAATTCCTGTGTGAGGGGTTTTAAAGGCACAGTCCTGAGTTTCATTGCATAGAGTGGCCTTAACATATCTGCATCCCGTATTGGAATCAGGACTACATTGGGGAATTTCTCTTCTTTTGAGCATGGAAGAAGGGCAACACCTGATACTGATTCGACTATTCCTGCGACCATAAGCTCATTTGTTACCTCATAAAGTATATTCGGCGTTTTACCATGAGCCATGAAGTAATTGTCAATCTGCTTGCGTATTCCTGCTGGCCGCAGGAATGTTACCATATTCTCATTCGCAAAATCATCAAATCCCACAGATTCATATCCAGCCAGTCTGTGGCTTCTGGATACAGCTAGCATAACCTTCTCTTTATATAATTCTTTTAGTTCTATGTCTGGATCTTCTATGTACGGCCCGAATGCTATCTCGCATTCTCCCTGTTTCAGCAGGCTTGTCTGTATATTTGCAACCTGCTGCTCAATATTTATATTGAAGTTCCTGTCATGGTGTATCTCATAGAATCTGTTGACCATCTTCGGAACATAGCCTATGCCCATGATTGTTACAGCTCCGATCTTTATCTCGCTGCTGTTCTGATTGGATAGGGCAGACAGCATCTGGCATCCTTCCTGAATGCTTTCGATGGCTTTTTTTGCGTATGTCAGAAAAGTGGTGCCATATGCAGTAAGCTTAAGATTGCGGCCTTCTTTCCTGAAGAGTCCGACTCCCAGTTCTTTTTCAAGCTCTTTTATTGAATAGCTCAGGCTAGGCTGGGATACATGAAGCGCTTCTGCTACTCTTGACAGATTCTCAGTCTCTGCTGCTTTTATGAAATACTTAAGCTGAACCAACGTCATATTGTGATTATACGGGGAGTTTTTGGATTTTTCAATCTATAGAAATCTTCTATTGATATTGTGATAAATTGTATTGGTTTTTTATATATTCCCACTCATATACTTTATCCAAGTAATGAATATAGATGGAGGAAAGCAGATGAATTCATATGAAAGGCTGCGTGCTATGGTTGAAGGAAGGGAAGTTGACCGTCCTGGAGTATCTCTCTGGAAGCATTTCTTTCTGGAAGATAGGAATGCTGAGGATTCTTATAAGGCTCACATGGTATTTGAAGAGCAGAATAACTGGGATGTTATAAAGGTAATGGCAAATGCCATATATTTCCAGGAGCAGTATGGGGTTGAGTTCACTCCTTCAAGACATGCAAATGATTTTCCTAATATCACAAGACGAGTTGTCAACTCTCCCCGTGATTACCGCCATCTGAAGCCTGTGAGCGTGAAGAGCGGAGCAATAGCAAGGGAAGTAGAGGTTGTGAAGAGGCTTATGGATAAGTACAAAGGTAAAGTCCCTGTGCTTGCCACTGTTTTCACTCCTACAAGCTATGCTCAGGAACTTATGACAGGTAATTTTGTTCCATGGCCTTTCTTTGAGGTTGTGAAGCATTATCCAGAAGATCTTAAAGAAGGTCTTAAGGTGATTACAGAGATGACGCAGAAGATTATCGAAGAATATGTGAAAGTCGGAGTTGATGGCTTTTTCTATGCAAATCAGCATATGTATTCCAGAGGCTTTACAAGTGAATCCTTTGATGAATTCTGCAAGCCATACGATCTTGCTGGGTTCGAGCCTGCAATTGGAAAAACATGGTTCAACATGCTCCATATTCATGGGACAAAGGGACTCTTTATGGATAAAGTCGGCGATTATCCTCAGCAGGCAGTTAACTGGGAGGATATAAATTCCGGCGTCAGTCTCGGAGAGATGCATAAGATGTATCCGGATAGGATTCTGATGGCTGGGATAGAAAGGAATAATGAATTCCTTGAGACAGATAGGGATAAGCTTGTTGCAAAGCTTGTTGAGCGTATTAAGGCTGCAAGGGATGCAGTACCTGCAAATAAGCTTATCATTGCAACAGGATGCTCTCAGCCTTCAGATATCCCGGATTACAGATTCAATGCTCTGAGGGATGCGATGGATATCGTGTTTGGCGAATAAGGATCAGGAAAACATGGAGGTTTTAAGTATGAGGAAGAAAATCTGTTTTCTGTTAATCTTAGCTATTGCTATGATGTATGTTTCTGCTGGAGGTACAGCAGAGCAGAATAAGGACAAGCATACTCTTGCTGTTTCCGTGCCGCTTACTGGTAAAATGGCTCAGTATGGTATTTCATACAGGAATGCTATCCAGCTTGCAGTGGATGATTTCAATACAAGAGGCGGATTGGATGGAAAGCCTGTGGAGCTGCTGATCTGCGATGATGCAGGTGTTCAGGCAGAAGCAATCAATATGGCTGATCTTATATGCGAGAATAAGGATGTATTTGCATGCATAGGCAGCTATGGCTCTAGTACATCTCTTGTTATGGCTCCGATTTTCCAGGAGGCGCGGATTCCTTTTATCTCCCCGAATACATCCCATCCGTCATTCTTTGAGATCGGTGATATGATGATGCCTCTCAGTGCAAAATCTGATAATTGCTTCTATGAAATTGCGAATGTGCTTGCAGAGGATTATAGCCCGAAGAGTGTTGTCATGATCTATCAGAATAATGATAGTGGCGTGACTATAGATGATGTATTCAAAGTTGCTTTCCCTGAGATGGGAATCAGATATGCATCAGAGCCGTTTGTCGGAGGTGAGACAAGCGACTTCACTCCTATTCTTTCTTCTCTTTACTCGAAGAACAAGCCTGATATGATCATAGTATGCGCTGACTATGCTCAGGGGTCTCAGATTGTAATTCAGGCAAAACAGCTTGGGTATGCAAATTGTCAGATGGTTGGTATTGCAAGCATGTTCAAGCCGCAGGTGCTCGATCTTACCGGTTCATATGGTGAAGGCATGATCCTTTGCGGTGTGCAGCGTATATACACAAAGGAAGTCATCGCAGATAACGATTTCGGTGCATACTGCAATGACATAATCGCACGTTACACAGAGCGTTTCCCTGAACAGGCATTTGATAGCCCAGCAGCCTTGGCATATGATGCCGCAACACTTGCATGCGAGGCAGCTAAAGCGGTTGGGACAGATCCTGATGCAATGATGAAGTATATGAAGGAACTGCATTCTGAGCTTGCTTC
>CAKQTF010000127.1 GCA_934276695.1 uncultured Spirochaetales bacterium | reverse complement strand
TTTTTATTTTGTTTGATTGTAATGATTTATTAGCCCCAAAAAGGAGCTGTCTCACAAGTCATTTATGAAACAGCTCCCCTTGAATCACATCTCAGAGAGGACCTGATCCACAGTCTCTAAGCCCTTATCAAGCTCATCGTATGATATGATAAGAGGCGGAACGAAACGCAGCACTGTATAGCCAGCCGAGCACAGCAGCACGCCTTTCTCCCTTGCCTTATCAATCACTGTGCGGGGAGCCACCTTCAGCTCCATCCCGACCATAAGCCCAAGGCCTCTGACCTCTCCGCATTTATCCGGATGCTTTTCAGCTATCTTTCTAAGTCCTGCCTTAAGATACTCTCCCTTTGCAGCAGCCTCATCAGCAAGCCCGCCTGCAAGCTCATCAAGGACAACAGAGCATAGTGCAGATGCGACAGGATTGCCACCGAATGTGGATGCATGCTCTCCTGGGCATAGAACATCAGCTGCACGCTCATATGCAACTGCAGCAGAAAGCGGTATTCCGCCGCCAAGGGCCTTCGCAAGTGTCATCACGTCCGGCCGGACCCCATAATTCTGCCATGCAAAGAGCTTGCCTGTACGCCCGCATCCGCACTGGACGCAGTCAAATACGAGAAGCATATCACGCTGGTCGCATATCCTCCTGAGCTCTGAGAGGAATTCCTCTGTGGCAGGTATTATGCCGCCCTCTCCCTGGATAGGCTCCACAAACACTGCTGCAAAGCTGTCATCAAGGACGCGCCTCACAGAACCGATATCATTGTAGATAGCATATTCGACATCCGGGACAATCGGGAAGAACCCCTTATGGTACTTCTCCTGCCCTGTCAGTGTGACAGCACCGTATGTACGGCCATGGAATGAATGCTCAAATGAGAGTATCTTATGCCTGCCGGTTGCAGAGCCGAACTTCCTTGCAAGCTTCAGAGCGCATTCATTTGCCTCTGCTCCGCTATTTGCAAAGAAGACACGCTTTGAACCAGCAAGCTTATTGAGCTTCTCTGCTGCCTCGACCGTGTATTTATTGTAGTAGAGGTTGGATGCATGGAATATGCCCTCCTTTATCACCTCTTCAGCCTTATCTTCCAGCTTCTTATTGCCATACCCTAGCGCATTCACAGCAATCCCTGCCACGAAATCAAGATATTCCCTGCCATCCGTATCATAAAGACGGCAGCCTTCCCCGTGGTCAAAGCATATCGGAAGCTGGGCATAGGTATTCATCAGGTTATCCCTGCCTATCTGAACATAATCCATAAGAGACCTCCCTAATTGATCAGCATTGTGCCGATCCCTTCTTCTGTGAATATCTCAAGCAGAATCGAATGAGGAATCCGGCCATCCAGGACGTGGACGGATTTGACGCCTTTATGAAGCGCATCAATGCAGCATTCAGTCTTCGGGATCATACCGCCATTGATCACTCCATCATTGATCAGCTTGACTGCCTGGAGCTTCGAGAGCCTCTTTATGAGTGAATCCTTATTATCCTTCTCTCTCAGTATGCCCTCCACATCAGTCATGAAGATCAGCTTCTGCGCCTCCAGTGCACCTGCTACTGCAGATGCGACATAATCAGCATTTATATTGTATGTGTTTCCTTCGCTGTCCACGCCTATCGGGGAAATAACAGGGACAAAGTCAGCATCAAGAAGAGTGTTTATAAGTGTTGTATCCACACTGCATATCTCTCCTACAAACCCAAGGTCCCGGCCTTTCTCGTCCAGCTTCTTCCTTGCTATGAGAGTGCTCCCATCCTTGCCGCTTATCGAGCATGCACGTATGCCGACATTCTCAAGATCCTTTGCCAGCTCCTTCCCGACAGACCCTGAAAGCACCATCTCAGCGACCTTTGCTGTCTCCTGATCCGTAACCCGCAGGCCATCAATGAAGATGCTTTCCTTGCCAAGCCTCTTAAGCATTGAGGATATATCCTTTCCTCCGCCATGGACTACAACAGGCTTGAGCCCGATGTACTTCAGCATCGCTATATCTGTGATCACTGCCTGCTTGAGCTCTGCATCAACCATTGCAGAACCGCCGTACTTAACAACGACTATAGACCCTCTGAATTTCCTTATATACGGGATTGCCTCGATAAGCACTTCCGCTTTCTTAACGCTTTCTGTCTGTCCCTCTGTCATGTCAGCTCCTGTAATCACCATTGATTCTCACATATTCATACGTAAGGTCGCATCCCCATGCCTTAGCCTCACCTGTCCCCTCTGACATCTTCACTATGACCTGGACCTCCTTCTCGCTGAGGATCTCCTTTGCAGCAGCCTCATCAAACACAATCGGAGTCCCTTTGCTCAAGGTCTGTATAGTGCCCTTGGATGATCTGAAATACAGATCAACATCATCCGGGCAGAACTCGGCTCCGCTGTATCCCATTGCACAGAGGATCCTGCCCCAGTTCGCATCAGCACCGAAGAATGCTGCCTTCACAAGATTGGATGAGACAACAGCCCTGGCAAGGATCTTAGCATTCCTCTTGTCCTTTGCGCCTTCGACTGAGACCTCAATGAACCTGCCTGCACCCTCTCCATCCTTTGTCAGCTTCCTTGCAAGCTCTCCGAGCACCTCACTGAGCGCAGACCTGAAGATGCCATCCTTATCATCATTATCGATATCAGCACCGGATGCCCCATTCGCAAGCACTATGCATGTATCATTCGTGGACGTGTCACCATCAATGCTTATCATGTTGAATGTATCCTCAACAGTCTGGCCAAGCATCTCCTGCAGAAGATCATGGCTCACAGCAGCATCAGTAAGCACAAATGAGAGTGTTGTAGCCATGTTAGGATGGATCATGCCGGAGCCTTTTGCGAATCCGGTTATCGTGACCGGCCTGCCGCCTACCTCAAAGGCCGCAGTCACTGTCTTTCTCACAGTATCAGTGGTGAGTATTGCATCCGCTGCATCCAATGCAGATTCATATGAAGATGAAAGAGAAGAGGAGAGCCTGTCTATCCCATCAATCACTTTATCCATCGGAAGCTGAACGCCGATTACTCCCGTTGAGCAGACAAAATACTCAGAGGCATCACCGCCGAGCATTGCAGATGCCTCAGCTGCCATCTTCCTTGCATTCTCCATGCCTTCTGGACCAGTGCATGCATTAGCATTGCCGCTGTTCACTATCACGCCATGCTTAGGAGAATCCTTTATGGACATATCATACTGCACAGGCGCTGCCTTCACCCTGTTTGTTGTATATGCGGATGCACTTGTGCACAGCTTAGCAGAATACACAAATGCCATATCCTTCCTGACCTTCTTGAGTCCAGCATGCAGACCCGCTGCACTGAACCCTTCCGGAAGCCTTATATCATCAATCACCTCAATCATAGTCCTGCACATCCTTTCAGCCCTTCGCACTCATCAAAGCCGAAGACTATATTCATATTCTCGATTGCCTGTCCCGCTGCGCCCTTCACAAGATTGTCAATTGCACCGACTGCGATTATCCTGCCAGTCCTGCTGTTTATCCTGAATGAGATATCAGCATAGTTTGAGCCCTTCACGAAGCGTGTCTCTGGAAGATAGTCCGTAAGCCTGACAAACGGCTCATTGCCGTATGCATCCTGATAGGCCTTCCTGACTTCATCCTCGCCTATGCCATCGGACAGCTCTGCATAGCAAGTAGCAAGAATACCGCGCTGCATCGGAACCAGATGAGGAGTGAAGTCAAGCTTTATATCCTTTCCATATGCCTCACTGAGCTCCTGCTCTATCTCCGGTGTATGCCTATGAGTTGTCACTCCATACGCCTTTATGCTCTCATTGACCTCACAGAACAGATTGGCCGTCTTCTCGCTTCTTCCAGCCCCGCTTGTACCGCTCTTCGCATCAATGATAATGGAATCCGGATTGATCAGATGATTCTTCATAAGCGGATAAAGAGTCAGAATCGAGCATGTTGTATAGCATCCTGGATTCGCAATCAGCCTTGCTTTGCCTATACTGCTGCGGTGAAGCTCCGGAAGCCCATATACTGCAGATCTGAGCAGGGACTCACCATGATGCTCGACATTGTACCACTTCTCATATACAGCCCTGTCATGAAGCCGGAAATCCGCACCAAGATCAATAACACAGCATCTTTTCAGGATCTCAGGCGTAACAGCCTTGCTGGCAAGCCCATGAGGAAGAGCGAGGAAGACGACATCAGATACCTCAGATGCCTTCTCAAGGCTGTCTTCTTCCAGCACCTGATCAGCCCTTCCTTTGAAGAATGGATAAATATCCGAGAATCTCTTTCCGGCATATGAATGCGATGCGAGATACACGAGTTCTGCATCCTTGTGGCCGAGAAGCAGGCGGACAAGCTCGCTTCCTGCATATCCTGTAGCACCAATTATCCCAACTTTGACCATATCATGCTCCGATAGTGCATAATTATACAGAATTACAGCCATTAGTCCACTATTT
>CAKQTF010000126.1 GCA_934276695.1 uncultured Spirochaetales bacterium | reverse complement strand
CATCTGCCAGGATTGATGATATATCTGTCGGCCAGCAGCAGAGGGTTGAGATCCTTAAGACTCTGTATTCAGATTCGGACATCATAATACTTGATGAGCCTACAGCTGTCCTCACTCCCAGTGAGATCGATGAGCTTATGGATATAATAAGGACGCTCAAAAGGGAAGGGAAGACAATAATCCTGATCACCCATAAGCTCAGGGAGATAAAGGCTGTCGCTGATAGATGCACTGTCCTCAGAAGAGGAAGATGCATAGGCACTGTCGATATCTCAGAGAATACGAGCGAGCAGGAGCTTGCAACGATGATGGTCGGGCATCCTGTCCAGTTTGAGATAGAAAAGGCCCCGTCGGCTCCAGGTGAGACTGTCCTTGATATCCGCAGGCTCTGCGTCAGGGACAGCTTAGGCACGCAGAAGGTCAATGACCTATCGCTTTCTGTGCGGAAAGGCGAGATTGTCGGAATAGCCGGTGTTGATGGGAACGGCCAGACTGAGCTTCTCTATGCTCTCTCAGGACTATCGAAGGCAGATAGCGGGCAGATCATGCTTGGCGGCATTGATATAACCGGTTTCTCAATACGTGACCGGATAGCCAATGGGATAGGTCATATTCCGGAGGACAGGCAGAAGCATGGCATTGTCGCAGGTCTGACAATTGCTGAGAACATGGTTCTTAAGGACTATTACACGGATAAGTACACAGGACGCTTCGGAATCCTTGACTATAAGAAGATCGAGGCTAATGCTGAGAAGCTGATCCAGGATTTTGATATAAGATGCGGACAGGGTGCTTTGACTCCCGCAGGGTCGCTTTCCGGAGGAAACCAGCAGAAGGTCATTGTTGCAAGGGAGATATCACTGTCTCCTGATGTGCTGCTGATTGCACAGCCTACCCGGGGCCTTGATGTCGGTGCGATAGAGTATATAAGGCACAGGATAGTGAGCGAGCGGGACAAAGGACGTGGAATCCTTCTTATCTCGTTTGAGCTTGATGAGATAATGAATATGTGTGACCGCATAGCAACCATATCAAAGGGATCCATTGTCGGTGTCTTTGACCGGGATGATGTTACACGAGAGGAGATAGGGCTGATGATGACTGGAATCAGAAAGGAGTCCAGATGATGGGAGAGAGAAAAAGAAGGAGCTTCATTGACTGGTTCCTGTCAGATCAGGCTGCCACGTCTGTTGCTGTCGTTATCCTCGGCTTCATTGTTGCAACACTGCTTGTCATTGCTGTAGGAAGGAATCCTTCCGGGCTCTTCAAGGCAATAGCCCAGTCTGTTGCAGGGAAGGCGAACAGGGATGGAAGCTGGAATTACAGGAATATAGGAGAGACGCTTGCGTATTCTGTCCCATATGTCCTCTGCGGGCTGTCAATGGGATTCGCTGCAAGGGCCGGACTCTTCAACATAGGCGCAGAAGGCCAGTATGCAATGGGCATGATCGCGGCACAGGCTATTGCTGTATGCATCCCTTCATTCCGTGGGCAATGGCTTCTATGCCTTGCTGTATCAGTCCTTACCGGTGCCATCTGGGGCGGGATTGTCGGAGTGCTGAAAGCAAGTTTCAAGGTAAGCGAGGTCGTTGCGACAATCATGCTGAATTACATCGCGCTGTACCTCTCACGCCTCATAGCATTCCAGATGCCTGAGGGCCTTACAAACAAGACATATCAGACAGCCCCGATACAGAGCGGCGCATTCCTTCATGGCTTTCTGATCCATAATTCGAATCTGAACATCGGGTTCTTCTTCATGATAGCTGCATGCCTGATTTACTCATTCATAATGGAGAAGACAAAGCTAGGATTCGGATTCAGGGCAACAGGGTTCAATAAGGATGCTGCAAGATGCTCTGGAATAAACGACACTAAGGCCATTGCGCTGTCTATGGCGATATCCGGAGCGTTTGCGGGGCTCGCCGGAGCATGTGTCCTCTTAGGCGGTGCATATACGACAGGAAGGATAATACAGGGACAGGATAACTATGGCTTCATGGGGATAGCTGTTGCACTTGTAGGAAACAGCAAGGCTCTTGGTATATTTCTTGCAGGACTGCTGTTCGGCGTGCTGAAGCAGGCTCAGTCAATCATGCAGGGCATGAATATCCCTAAGGAGATAACATTCATAATCCAGGGCCTCATTGTTATTTTCATAGCGCTCAGGAGCGGCCTGGAACTGCTTCAGGAATACCGGGCAAAGCAGATGGTAAGGAAGGAGGCTATGAGATGATGGCAATACTCAATAGCATCCCGACGATAATGATGATTGTTGCACCTATACTGATTACGGCCATAGGTGGAATGATCTGTGAGAAGAGCGGAGTCGTGAATGTGGCGCTAGAAGGGCTGATGAGCATAGGCGCATGCACTGCAGCCAGTGTGCATTATCTTATGGAAAGCTCAGGCTGCGGACGCTATTCGATTGCTATTGCGCTTGTCTCTGCAATGGCTGTTTCAGGCCTTATCTCGATGATCCATGCGCTTGCCTCTATTGATCTGAAGGCTGAGCAGACGATATCCGGAACAGGGATAAACCTGCTATCTGATGGAATCACGATATTCGCATGCCAGATCCTTTTCTCATCTGACAGGTCAAAGGAATTCTGTGTCGGGATGCTCGCTGATAGATTCGGCTTCTATCCGACATTCTATATTGCGATCGCTGTTGTGCTAGCCTCCTGGTTCATGCTGTATAAGACACCGTTCGGTATGCATCTCAGAGCATGCGGTGAGCATCCGGCTGCTGCAGACAGTGTCGGGATCAATGTGCGTAGGACGCGGTATATCGGTGTCCTGATATCAGGCATCCTCGGTGGACTTGCCGGTGGCTGCATTGTATTCACTCAGACTATACAGTTCACTTCCAGCCTGATAAATGGAAGGGGCTTTATCGCTCTTGCTGCTGTTGCATTCGGAAGGTGGACTCCATGGGGAGTTACCGGTGCTGCGCTTTTATTCGGAGCTGCTCAGGCTCTTTCTGTCCTTTCTGTGAATTTCGCAGCTCTGAAGGCTCTTCCTTCAGAAGTATTCAATCTGCTGCCTTATCTTGTGACTCTGGCTGCGCTTGTGGTCTTCTCTGGGAGGGACTATGCACCTCAGGCATCAGGTAAGCCATATAATAAGAGTTCATCATGACACCGCATAACAGAGCAGCGGTCGGAGAGATCGCAAAGTCAGTGCTGCTTCCAGGCGATCCGCTTAGAGCAGAATTCGCAGCCAGGAATTTCCTTGAGGATGCACGCCTTGTGACAGATGTGCGAGGGATTCCTGGATACACCGGATGCTATGAGGGCATACCTGTCACAGTGATGGCATCAGGAATGGGAGGACCATCCGCAGGTATCTATTCCTATGAGCTATTCACGCATTATGGCGTTGATAGGATAATAAGGATAGGGACTTCCGGCGGGCTTCAGAGGGAGATCAGAGTCGGATCCATCGTCCTTGCAATGAGCGCGAGCACGGACTCTGCATGGGCATCCCAGTATGGTCTTCCTGGTACTTTTTCCCCGGTTCCTGACTATGGCCTATTCAAGGCGGCTGCAGATAGCGCGGAGGCTCTTGGCATCACCTTCGCAGCAGGGATGGTCTTCTCGTCAGACTGCTTCTCACAGTATAATGCACTGGGTTCAGATTCATGGCGGAAATGGGCTGCTATGGGAGCGCTTGTCCAGGACATGGAGACATATGCACTGTATTCGACAGCGCATTATACACATAAGAAGGCACTGTCAATACTCACGATGACTGATAGCTGTGTTACAGGTGAGTCATTCAGGGATGAAGAGCGGATGCAGGGGAATTCAGCCATGATCAGAGTTGCCCTTGAGACAATAAGGAGGCAGAATGCTCAATACCATTGAATATCTGAATAGGCGGTTTGCCTGCAAGCTTTATGATGGACGCATGATTGAGGCAGATAAGCTTGATGCGATCCTTGAAGCAGGAAGGCTCTCTCCTTCATCATTCGGGCTTGAGCCATGGACATTCCATGTGGCAAGGAGCTCTGATCTTCTTTCCTCCTGCTTCTTTCAGGAGAGCATGAAGACGGCCCCTGTCACGATAGTCATCACAGCAAAGCGGGCTCAGTTCTTTTCTCCGGATTCCGGATTCATCAGGGAAAGATCTTCCCGATTTCCCGGTGGCTATGAGGCTTTCTCTGATGATTTCTCTGGCTATTATGAGTTCCTGAAAAGCGAGGGAAGGCTTGATAGCTGGTCAAGGTCCCAGTGCTACATTGCCGCAATGAGCATGATGATCGCAGCAGCAGAGGAAGGGATAGAAAGCTGCGCCATCGAAGGCTTTGATAATGAGAGTGTGCTTAGTGCGCTTGGCATATCACCTGATGATGAGTCAGTTGGGATTGTGATTGCATTCGGCTACAGTGCAGAGCCGGAGAGAAGCAAGATAAGAGAGCCGCTTGGTGCTGTCACTGTATATCATCTATGAGGGATATCC
>CAKQTF010000125.1 GCA_934276695.1 uncultured Spirochaetales bacterium | reverse complement strand
CTTTATGAGTATTTCCTGCCTTGCCTGGATTGAGCTCCTGCCTTCGAGGCAGAGCTCAAGGTAATGCTTCATTTCATCGATGCTGAATCCGCATTTCTTCAGGCATGAGAGGTCATGGATCCAGTTCACATCCCTTTCACTGAAGACCCTTCTGTTGTTCTTGTCTCTCTTGACATTAGGCACAAGGCCTTCATTGCAGTAATACTTGAGTGTTTCATAGGTCATATCGAGCTTACGGCAGATCTGCATCATTGTGTACATAAGATTTCTTCCTTTTTCTGAGAATAACCTATTGACCGATAGTAACAACCGTAAATTATATTCGTTGCTGTAACCGGTTATAGCAACCGATTAGTAACATTTGAATGGATAATGATCAACGGATGAAGAATGGATAATTTCAGATACAGCTACCCAGAGAGGGTTTATTTCGGAAGAAAGAGCGCTATGGATGCAATTGATAAGGAGAATGCAGCGCTAGGTGATACTGTAACGCTTGTCTATGGGCAGGGAGATCACAGGGAATGGAATGCATAAGGCTCTTGGCATTATCATGATAGTGCTCTGGATAATCCATAATGCATTTAATCTGAAGTGGTATAGTGCACTGTTCAGAGGGCAATACACGCCACGGCGGGTGATGAGGAGTGTGATAAGCATAGCTCTTATCGCATCATGTGCAGCATCAGGCATAAGCGGCATTGCAGTCTCTTCATGGATAGATACCAGGCATTTCAGCTTTTTCAGGCTGATGCACATATCCTCATCATTCTCTGCCTATATCCTTATGGCTGTCCATCTGGGTATGCATTGGGCTATTATCCTGAAGGCATGCAGGAAGAGGCATGCATGCTTAGGGGATAAGGGAAGGACAGTCCTGATAGCTTTATCTGCTGCCATTGCACTCTATGGGCTATATGCATTCATCTCTGAAGGCATCATGAGCTATATGCTCCTTACCGTCCATTTTTGTCTTCTTTGACTACGAAAGGCCTTATATCATTTTCTTTGCAGACTATATATCGATAATGTTCCTGTTTGCCTTCATTTCATACTATGCAGATAAGGTGCTGAAGAGAGACAGAAAATGCTAGCAGCGCATTCATCATCCGCTGAGACTGAAAGAGACCTGCCCACAGAGCGGACAGGCCTCTGATCCATATTGATTATTATGCTTAGATCAGTCCGTATATCTTCTCGAATACGACGATCAGCACTGTCATTGTGAGCATGCTGAACACTGTTGAGTGTGCAACAGACTGTGATGCAAGCTCTGGTTCCATATTGTTCTGGTTAGCGATTACGCAGGCCATTGTGGATCCTGGGCATGCTGTTCCGATCAGAAGTGCCATCCTCATATCCACAGGGAAATGGAATGGAGCTATTATAAGCTGCACCACAACTGGGAATATGATCAGCTTAAGTGCTGAGAGTATCCATATGACAGGCTTCTTCAGTGCTTCAAGTATAGGTGTCTTTGCAATGTTCACACCTATGATCAGCAGACACATCGGGGATACGATTGCTGTGATGTTATTCAGGAACTGGTAAACATATGTATTCAGCTGGATATTGCATAGAAGCAGGACAAGCATTATGACAGTTGCACAGTTCATAGGAGTCAGAAGGCTTCTGAATGTGAATTTCTCATTGTTGTTGAACATCTGCATTCCTACAGTGAAGAATACGATATTGAATGCTGTCATCATTATCCCGATGTATGGCACAGCCTGCTCGCCGATGAGGAGCTTTGTAAGCGGGAGACCTACGAATGCGCAGTTAGGTATGACAGACATGCATGTATATACCGCTCTTTTCCCTCTGCTCTTCTTTGTCAGATAGCAGTATAAATACACGCCGCCGAATCCGAATATATAGTAGCATGCCATTACAATGCCACAGTAGACGATATTGATTGAGCCGTCAGATATAGGCTCAGTTCCGACTGCCGTAATAAGGAATATAGGAATTGCGACCGTATTAAGGTATCCGGTCATGCTCTTTGATGTATGCTCATCAATGAGCTTCATCTTATATGCGAAAATACCGCATCCGATTACTGAGAACAGCAGTAATAGCCTGAAGGCCAATGTGCCAATTGCACCACCCATAATTCATTATCCTCCTAAGTTTTATCTTATAATTGCCAGTCTGATAAGATCTCTGATGCTATCGAGCTTATCGACATTCATGATTGCATCTATGAGCTTATCTGTATTCTCGCAGGAGAACCTCAGCTCAACCATCTCCCTGAACTTTGCAAGAAGCTCATCATGCGTCATCTCTGTGACCCCCATTCCATATGCTTCCTCGCACATTCCATGGAAGTGCCTGCCGTCTTTTGTCCAGATATCCACAATGACGCCTGAGCCGGATTCATCAATCAGATCAGTAGGCTGTGCTTCAATCCTGTCAATAAGATCAAGCACGACATGATCTGTCCAGTTCTTCGGATCCATAGCGTTGATCGTGTATTTCCTGTCCTTGATAGCAACTGCATTCGCATAGAAAGCCGAGTGGTCACAGGTCTCTATGTTCCTCGGATACTTCTTGCACTGTGCAGATGTATGGCCATATGCCCGCTTGCCGCTCTGTATGAGGACTCTTTCAACTTCCTCTGGCTTTATGTCATTCTCTGTCACAAGCCTGATTGTGGTCTGCACCATGCCCATTGTAGTTGAATCTGCGCAGATGTTCTTGAATCTTGAGCCGAAGATCCTCCATCCGCTCCAGTCAACAGCCTTCTCGAGATCTATGCCGGATAGCAGCGTTGTGCTGTATCCATGATCTCCCTCAACGACTCTCATCGGTCCTGTGAATCCGAACCTGGCAAGGTCTGAAGCCTCGATTGCATCTCTTCCGACAAAGCCCATTCTCAGGTTCTTTGCATGGAAGTTCTCCTCATTGTTGGTATCGAGGATGCCAAGCGGAATGCTGTGGGATGCGCAGATCCCGATTGCATTTGCAATCTGCCATGCATTCATATGCAGAAGAGTGCCAAGGCATGGAGGTATTGATATCCCGCCTCTGATATCGAAAGGAAAGCCTTTCGGAGCATAGCCGAATATTCCGCCGACACCATCAGTGAATCTTCCGCCAAGCTCATATGAGAGGATCATTGCCTTGAGAAAGTCCTTTCCGCTTGCATTCTCGCGCTCAGCAACAGCCAGGATTGCTGGCATTGTATCCGAGTTATGGCCACCGCCACCGCCAAGGTCATTGTAGCCAAGGGCATGGACAAGGAATATATTGGCAAGCGCTGCGTTTCCAGCACTTGTCCTCTCTCCTGTGCCGAGGATTGTGGCCTCTTCCTTTCCTCCCCATTCATTTATTGCCTTCTTCAGGCATCTGAATCCTTCTGAATCAACAGCTCCGATCATGACTCCGATGCTGTCCAGAAGAATCCATTTTGCATAGTCTATGACTTTCTCAGGAATCATGTCATAACTGAATTTCTCTGCGAAGAGCCCATACTGATATGCTATTGAATTCCTGTAGGACTCGTCGAGCTTTGCAAGAGATACATCTCTTTTGACTGTACTCATTTACCAGCCTCCTTTGTTTTATCTGAGTTCTGATTCTGCGCAGAATCTTCTAAGCGGTGTCTTTGTGAAAGCGAAGAAGACAGCAAGGCCGAGAAGGATCCAGCAGATTCCTATTGTCATTGCTTCTCTGGAGAATCTCGTCATCATGAATGCAAGTATGATGAATGCTGCAATCAGGGTGAAAGGGTAGAGCGGAGTCCTGAACGGCGGCTTTATATCCTTATGCCTGACTCTGAGCACTAACACAGAGACCAGAGTGATCAGCCACGAAACCGAAGTGACGAACACAATCATCTGAATGAGGAGATTCAGTGTCCCTGTCGCTGACACGATGATCTGGCATACCATCAGGAATATGATCGATCTGGTCGGAATCCCGTTCCTGTTCAGCTTGGACAGCCCTTTGGGAAGCGATCCATCACATGACATTGAGTATGGGATTCTTGATGATGTCATCACATGGGAGTTGCTTGAGCTTACACATGCGAATATTCCGCCGACAGCTATGATCAGTGCTCCGAATCTGTTATGTGCCATGAATGCATCAGATGCAGGGGTTGCAGATGCAGCAAGCTCCTCAGGAGTTGCAAGCCCGTTCATCACAAGGACAAAGAGACCGAAGACAGCTCCGCATGTGAGAAGGGATAGCAGCATGCTGAGAGGTATATCCCTGGAAGGATTCCTGAAAGCGCTTCCCATTGATGGGATCACGGACCATGCGCCATATGACATCAGTGCCATTGCAGTTGCCAGGAACATCGTGTTGATTCCGTTGGGCGCAAAGTTCCTGAAATTATCAGCATCCACGTAGAATGCACCCCAGATGCAGTAGAGCACCATGATTGCTGCAATCACGACCGTTGTCACAAGCTGGAATATCTTTCCTCCTGTGATATTGTTCATATTAAGAAGCGCATAGAATACTATGAGTGCAAATGCGATTACCTTGACAGGTATCGGATTTGTTATGCCGAAG
>CAKQTF010000124.1 GCA_934276695.1 uncultured Spirochaetales bacterium | reverse complement strand
CTGCTATTGAATTTTCCGAAAGGAGATCCCGAGGCTTAGGTGAGATACCTCGGGGTTCTACCCCGAGGAGGTTCATTTTCCCTTATCCGCTACATCTCCATACCCTCGTTAAAATCTGAATCCCCTAATAAAACGTGAAGAGCCACTATTACGGCATATGAATGTTTATATCTTGAGGATGCAGTCTAGATTGAGAATTTAGTCAATGATATGTCAGTGTGCATCAGCTTCTTAGAAAAGGCTACAATCTCAAAAGGTACAGCAGATCAGTTTTCTGCATTTGTTTATGATATGGGCGTGAGCTATCCAATTTCACTCTTCTTCCTGTACTGTCCTCGTGATTGAGTATTCAGCAAGAAAAGCACCGGGAGCGATTCTAAGGATATTCACCGCTGTGATGAAAGTCTGATAAAAATCATGAAAATCAAAGCGGTACTTTGAAATTTTCAAGAAAAATCAAACCAGTACTTTGGATTTTCAGACTTTTGCATTAAGTGACTCTGTTTTTGACCCGATTGTATTACTGTATGGAATTTATTATTGCTATGGTAGTGAATTAATTTGCTGGCTCTTTTCCTGATATTCTATCAATAAAAGGTTCCAATTTTAATCATCCAATTGGATAAAGCAGGTTAATAAAGCATTATCCGGACTCAGTCAGCTTGCTGTTAAACATTAGCTGAACGGAAGATTCATGGTTATTATGAGGCCCTTCTTGTAAATTATCATTTCTAAATCCCTGTTTTGGATTCATATGAGGATTTTCATTGGGAAATCCAATGTGAAAATGGTTGATATCTTGTTTCTAGGCGGATCAGCAAAGAAGCAGTACCATTTATCCTATGACTTTACCATCCCATAAATCTGATAGGAAATCTCTGTAGGGCAGAACTAGTATTCCGTTATCAAGTAGCTGTGGGTAATCCTCTCTGCATACTAGAATATACTTTTCCATCAGGCCTTCTTCCATAAGAGCTTTTAATCCTTTCAGGTTTTTGGGAGAAATATGCTTTGCTGCTTTTACTTCAACAGCTATTTTATCTTTGATGATGAAATCGACTTCCTGACCGCTCTGAGCATGCCAGTAGGATAGTCCTTCTTTATCAAGGCCTGAATAATCGAGCCATGAGCGGATCTCCATTGCAATGTAGTTCTCGAAATACCTGCCGAATTCCGCAGACTCTTCTTCTATGGCAGATAACCCCTGAAGTTTTCTGGTGATGCCTACATCAAAGAGATAGAATTTGCTTGAGGCATTTGGCTTCCTGATTTTTGTTTTTCTATAAGGAGGTACTTCAAAGCCTATGAGTGTATCAATGAGGATATTGTACCATTCCCTGATACTGACTCCGCTTATCCCAACATCCCGTGCCATATTCTCATAGTTGGTTATCTCTCCGCTTTCTGTCGCTGTGATTCTCAGGAATTCCCAGAATGGAGGAAGTTTTCTCACTTCGCGTTCAGCCTCGATTTCTTCTTTTATGTATAGCCCTATGTAATCGGAGAGAAGGTCCTCATAATCATCACTGGTAAATGCTGCTGGAAGAAGGCCTGAGCAGAATATCCTATCGAGTGAAGTTTCATAATTCTTGATTTCAGGCCATACAAGTGAATGGAAATTAAGCCGTCCAGCTCTACCTCCAAGGAGGTTTACTCCATTTCGCTTCAGTTTTCTGGCACTTGAACCTGTGAGAAGAAAGTGTATATCAGTCTCTTCTATGAGCATATGAATTTCGTTGAGAAGATCAGGAAGTCTCTGGATTTCATCGATTACAACAATTCCATCATTGATTCCTTTTGCTCTTAGTGTATTACGAAGAAGAGAAGGGCGAATTGAAAGGTCCCGGTAGAGTTCATTGTCCAGAAGTGTCCACGATAGACTAGGTGTCGCAAGCTGGTTCTTTATATAAGAAGATTTTCCTGTCTGCCTTGGCCCGAAAAGAAGGAGTGATTTTTTCTCAAGCCTTTTATCTATCTCTGCAATCCTTTCAATGTAGTTATTCATAATTGCTCCACTATTATGAATAGTTTAATAAGAAAATCAAGAAAATCAAAGTAACACTTTGAAATTTTCAAGAAAAATCAAACCAGTACTTTGGATTTTCAGACTTTTGCATCGATAACTACTGTTTTAACCTGATTATGATATTGCCCTGATAGTGAATCAGCTTGCAGACTCTTATTATATGATACTCAGCAATAGAGCATTCTTCATTTCAGATGTTTCTCCTTCATCTGGTGCTTTATGGAGTTCGTATATATGAAATGAAGAGATCAATTTGATAGGAATTGCGGGGCTCGATTCTAATGCTCTTTCGTTTTGAACCAGAAGAAGTGAATTATAAAAGAGATTCTTGACTTTCTGACTTATACACAAAAGACTTTTAGTAGGGGGGAATGTGATGAATATCAGGATTTTTTGTATTGTTGAACTGATCTGTCTAGTATTGGTCTCATGTGCCACGATAGGAGAAGATGAAAAGATAGGCAATGCTATTCAGAAAATGGAAGTAGCATATAACGATGGAGATACACAGGATACATGGAATCTGAGGGCAGATGCATCTTTTGAAGTTCAGGTCTCTGAAGGCGTATGGTGGGTTCCTGCAAATGCTCTTGGAGAATCCAGATACACCAACAAGCAGATAGCTGCAATTGCAAGTGAGAACCCAAAAGTAAAAAGAGCCTTAATAGGAAATCTATATGAAGCTATCCAGCTTTATCAGATATGTGATTTTACTGCTGACACCAGAGAAGATAAATTGAGCGTCAGAGTCAGCGATTCAATGCTTGGGGTAAAGTGGGAAAAGCATTGCCCAGGTTACTATGCTGTGAGCTTGAATCGTGGAAACTGTTCAACCGATACAAACAGGCTTATTTACCTATTGGGAGATGACTATGAAGAGTGGGGTACATTTAATATGAGCCGAGCTGATGGAAGTGGCCATGTAATCAACTATTTCTTCTATGAAGGTTATTACTATTTCATTGACATGACACACTATAGAAATGATTTCCATAATAGTGCTGTTGAAGATGGCAATTATAGCTCATACAGAAAAACAGATATTATCTCAGGTAATATTCATAAAGCATTATCTCCAGAAGCTTATGTCAATTACTTTCTGCACAATTCAAATGTACCACCAAGCTTATTTTATATTGTAAAAGGACATGAAGTAGCTGATATAGCATCTGATAAATCGGGTGCAAAAGTGCAGATGGTATTAGACTCTTCGATTAAGAATGATATGACTGTTATTTATTTAGATAAGAGCAGATTATCCTATGGATTCCATCACAATAGTACATCAAGTCAGGATTGGGCGGACAGAAAGAGACATCCATTTGCGCAGATAACTGAATTCTGACAATACCTAGCTGGCAATTCTATGTGAATGAGAGGAAAGCCATACATTAAGGAAGGAATAATCCAAATGGCTAAGGATGTTGAAATCAGGCTGTTCGTATGTGTCTATTGATTTTATTTTTTACGGATTATAAGTAAAAAGTATAGGATTTTTCAAAGTTTTTATGTTTAATAAAAATAAAAAGGAAAGTAATATGATAATCCGTCCTCAATATCTTAAAACACTTAGAACTTATCGTGATGTACCACTAGTGAAAATACTTGCAGGAATCCGCAGATGCGGAAAATCCACAATTCTTGAAATGCTTAAGGCTGACCTTATCGAAAGTGGAGTAAGTGAGGATCATATCATTTTCATGCGCTACACATCAGAAGAGTTTGATGCTGGAATGACTGATAAGTCTATGTACCATGAGATAAAAGCTCGAATGGCTGATGGTGGACGATACTATCTTCTTCTTGACGAGGTGCAGGAAGTTGATGGATGGGAAAAAGCTATCAATAGCCTTCTTGAGAACGATGCTGCGGATATCTATATAACAGGTTCAAACTCCAGGCTGATGTCAAGTGAAATCTCAACATATCTTTCCGGAAGATATGTTTCAATTCCTGTATATACGCTCTCATTTTCTGAGTATCTTGATTTCAGAAAGGACTCTTCTCTTTCTGTCAGAGAGATGCTGAATGAGTACATCCGCTTTGGCGGTTTTCCAATAATTGCTCTTGGAAACTTTGATGAGCGTTCTGCTTATCAGATAGCTGAGGGTATCTATAATTCTGTTATAACCAATGACATCTCAAGAAGACATAGCATCATGAACTATGATCTTTTCAATAGGGTTATGAAGTTCGTTATCGAGAATGAGGGTAAGACATTCTCTGCAAATACAATTGTGAAGTTTCTCAAGAGTGAAGGGCGTTCACTTTCTGTCGAAGCAATCTACAACTATCTGGAATGGCTTGAAAAAGCATTTGTCATCTACCGCTGTCAAAGATATGATCTTCAGGGAAAATCCGTACTGAAGACACAGGAAAAGTTTTATCTTGCTGATTCCTCCCTTAAATACTGCAAGATAGGTTTCAATCCCAAATCCATAGCTGCAATGCTGGAGAATATCATGTACTTTGAACTTAAACGAAGAGGCTATGATGTATATATCGGC
>CAKQTF010000123.1 GCA_934276695.1 uncultured Spirochaetales bacterium | reverse complement strand
GCCCTTGACAGTGCCATTCGTACCAACCGGCATGAATGCCGGAGTCTCAACGTCACCATGAGGAAGCGATATTAAGCCTAAGCGGGCTTTGGAATTCCTATCTCTTTTCAATTCTCTGAATATACTCATATTTTCCTACTTATCAATGATATAATAAAAGACAGCAATAAAGTAATGGCTATCGGAAGGACCACTGTCATATAAGGAGCAACTGCCCCCTGATGCCCAGCGATTGAGAATACCATATCTGCAACATAATATACAACAGCAACTGACAGTGACTGTATGATAGAGAAAAGAAGAACGCTCTTCTTGAATCTGTAATCCATCAGCGCTGAAATTGCCATGAGAGTGAATATAGCAAGTGGCTGAAATGCCGAGCGGTAATAATCTGTCGCTTTCTCCTGCCATCCAGCTCTGTCTGCCTGCCGGAGCCGCTGCAGGTAAGTCCTTGCCTCTTTCCCCTCCATTGTCTCTATACTGAGATTCTGGCTCCTGAAAAGATGGACTGGCATATTGAATGATTCCTCTTCCCAGCTTTTCTCATAGAATGATCTTAATCCGCTTTCATCCTGCTTATATATCCTTGCATTGTTGAATATCCATCTGCCATTATCAGCATACTCAGCATACTCAGCTTCAAGCCTCAGAATGATAGACGAGCCTTCATATCTGACAAGGATAGGAGAGTAGATTTCCTGATTATGCTCGGAAAAGGATGATGTGTATATAAGATATCCATCATCTCCCTTGAGCACTATATTCCGCATATCAGAAGTTGATGATAGACCGAATAGTTCAAGTTCAAGACGGTTCTTATCAGTGATGATGCGATTAAGCGCATATTCCTGATACACCAATCCAAGGATAGTCAGAACAGCCGCTAGGATTATGACAGGAACCCTTAGCCTCATATCAGATATGCCGGCATTGAGAAGCGCTATTCTCTCATTATTAGCAGACAGCATGGAATAGAAATAGGTTGTTGCAAAAAGCAGGGACAATGACGCAACCATCATCAGATACTCAGGAATTGAAAGCGATAGGTAAATGAGAAGCCTATTGATAGGTATATCCCCTCTCATTATCTGATCCATTTTCATAAAAAGCTCAACAGCAGCAAGAAGAAGTGCAAAAATAGCTATAGCTGCGACAGCGGTCTTAAGTATGCTTCTGACAATATATCTATCTACTATCTTCACCTTGCCCTCCGGAAGTAAATCAGTGATGAAATCCCGATTATTCCTAGGATTAAATCAGGCAGTGCAATAAGCAGATATGGCGAGGAGCTTATAGAAAAGATCTCAAGCTGCACCGCAAACAGCATATACCAGAAGGCAACTGCAACAAGCAGAGAGACTGCAAAACCTGTCAGTTTACCATGCTTTACACGGATATTTGACAGTGGTAAAGCAACCAATGTCAGGAAGAAGCATGACAATGACAGAACAAACTTCTTTGAGAGCTCTGCCTTATAATACTGCGCATAGAAATTCAGAGGAAGATTACCTCTAGCTGAATAGGATGATGAAAGACCTTCAACTGAACTCTTCAGCTTATCCTGATCCGAGAATCCTCTCATATACTCCTTCGAAGCATTACCTATGCCAAGAAGGATTTCGGCACTGCGCCGTCTGTATTCATTTCTATCCTCTTTCTGGACTTCATTCCTACCCCTGATTGCATTGTAAAGTTCTCTGGATGTCAGGTTAACCGGGCTGTTTGATGTCAAGGATGGAATCTGGTCTGAGAAATCAAGATAGAAGATGGCTTTTTCAGCCCTTGATAAGCCATAGCTATCCAGATCTGAGACACTATTTAGAAGGATCTCAGGTCTATTAAGCGAAATGGAATATACATAATTATCAGGATCAACAAGCTCCAGCATGCCATAATCAGATAAGACAGTCTTATTATTCTCCTGCTCATCCTTGCTCAGAAGCAGAATGCTATGTATTTCATTACCTGATGCTTCACCATTTGACAGCACATAGCTTCCTACAGAATTTGTGCTGTTTGATTCAATCTCGAATGTTGGCATCTCTGCCATAAGGACTGCAAGCTTATCCCTGTAGAGGACACTTGACCAGGGATGGAGTATATCGGCAAAAAGGAATGTTATGACAGACATGAGTATAGATATGATTATGAATGGCTTATACACATGCGAAGATGAGATGCCGCAGCTTCTTATTGCCAGAAGCTCATTTGTCGACGACAAATCGCTTAAGACCATTGAGGAAGCCGATAGAGTCGCAAATGGTATTGTATAGACAAGGAACTGAGGCATTGACAGCAATACCATCTCAAGCATTGAGATGAAATCTATATTCTTCAGCAGTATGCGCTGAACAAGAAGAAGGATTGAATTTACAAAGAAAATAACAAAAAAGAAGAGGAAAGAGACAATGAAATCCGCAAAGTATTCCTTTCTAATGTATTTCCTCAGAATAGAATAAGAACTTCTCGAATCCAATGCAGACCTCTTCAGGAAGGCTATGTAAGGCAGAATCAGATGCCTGTAGAGCCAAAACCGCCATCGCCGCGCTCTGTTGATGAGATATCGCAGACAGCGCAGAATTCAGCAGTGACAACAGGAGCAACGACAAGCTGAGCAATCCTATCCCCATTATTTATAACAAATGGAACATCAGAGAGATTGATAAGGATAACACAGAGCTCTCCTCGGTAATCACTGTCAATAGTGCCTGGAGCATTCAGGACTGTGATGCCATTCTTGGCAGCAAGTCCAGAACGTGGCCTTACCTGAACCTCATACCCATTGGGAATCTCAAGCCTGAGCCCAGTCCTCACCATAACAATATCATGAGGATTCAATGTCACAGAAGAAGAAGGAAGAAACGCTGAGACATCAGCCCCAGCGCTTCCTTCGGTTTTATAAACAGGGAGAAGAGCTCCCTTTTCAGCTAAAACCCTGACTCTCACCATACTCAGTTTTTCTTGCCCTCACCTGATTCTGCTGGTGCTGGCTGTGCATCAATATAAGAGAGATTCAGCCTACCCTGTCTGTCAATCTCAGTGAGCTTCACATCAACTTCCTGTCCGACAGAAAGAACATCTGATACATTCTTTACTCTTGTCCTAGCAAGCTTTGAGATATGGCAGAGGCCTTCCTTGCCCGGAAGTATCTCGATGAATGCTCCAAAGTCAACGATTCTCTTTACTGTTCCATGATAGATCTTGCCTACTTCAGGCTCCTCAATTATAGAAAGCACAAGCTTCTTTGCAGTCTGAGCAACAAGATTATTCTTTCCGTAAATCATAACAGTTCCATCATCTTCGATGTTTATCTCAGCACCGCTCTGCTCTGCGATTGCCCTGATTGTCTTACCGCCGGTTCCGATCACAGCCCCGATCTTATCCTCTGGGACCTTCAGTGAAAGAATCTTAGGTGCAAGTTCTGAGACTTCGCTTCTTGGTGCAGGAAGAACATCAGACATGATTCCAAGAATATGCATTCTGCCTTCTTTTGCCTGCTGCAGAGCCTTTGACATGATCTCAGGTGTAACACCTGCAATCTTGATATCCATCTGGAATGCAGTAATACCATCTTTAGTTCCTGCAACCTTGAAATCCATATCACCCAGATGATCTTCTTCTCCTAGGATATCAGACAGGACAACATACTTTGAATAGTCATCACCTTCTGTGATAAGCCCCATAGCTATTCCAGCAACCGGCTTCTTTATTGGCACACCTGCATCCATGAGGGAAAGGCATCCGCCGCATACTGAAGCCATTGATGAAGAACCATTGGATTCCATGATTTCTGATACAACACGGATTGTATATGGGAAGTCTTCCTTCTTCGGGACAACAGCTTCAAGAGCTCTCTGGGCAAGATGTCCATGCCCGATTTCCCTTCTGCCAGTTGTCAGCCTGCCGCATTCACCGACTGAATATGGAGGGAAGTTGTAATGAAGCATAAAATTCGAATATGTCTTCTCCCCATCGATTGTATCGAAGAGCTGTTCATCATTGACAGTGCCAAGAGTTGCAACAGCAAGTGACTGTGTCTCACCTCTTGTGAATAGAGCTGAACCATGTGTAGAAGGAAGAACACCTACTTCACATGTTATCGGTCTGATCTCTGTCACTTTTCTTCCATCTGTCCTCACTCCATCATACAGGATTGAATGGCGGAGGATCTCATATTCCATATCCTCAAACATCTTTGCAAGCTGAGCTGGTCTCTTCTCATCCTCTTCGATGAGGCCTTCGAATTTAGCCCTGACTTCTTCATGAGCCTTCTCAAGAGCAGCATATCTATTCATCTTGCCTTTTACGAATGAAGCAGCCTTCTCCAGAGGATAAGCAAAAGCCTTTACAGGCTCAAGCCATGAAAGATCCTCTTCCTTGATCTCCATCAGAGGAAGCTTCTCTTTTCCGCATAGCTCTCTCATTCTCTCCTGAGCAAGGCAGATCTCTGTTATAACAGGCTGAGCAGAAGCAATAGCACCAAGCATATCATCCTCGCTGACTTCCTTAGCTCCGCCTTCAACCATTGTTATTCCGCCCTTTGTTCCTGCAACAACAATATCGAGAGACGCAGTAGGGA
>CAKQTF010000122.1 GCA_934276695.1 uncultured Spirochaetales bacterium | reverse complement strand
GCCGAGTATCATCAGCACCGGCATTATGAAATTCACAGCAGCAAAAGGCGTCTTTCCTGCATAGTTAGAGACAAAGAACCCATCAACAATGCTATAGATGGATGTGAAGATAAGCATAAGAATGGATGGCAATGTGAACTTAAGCAGGCGCTTAGTGTCAAAATGATCTGATAACTGAATCATAGATCCTCTCCAAAGCATTTCTCAAGGTCAGAAAGGAATCTGTCAGACAGCCTTATATACAGCGCAAGATCCTCATCGCTCCATCTACCAAGAAGCCTGTCCTCTGCATCAAGCAGCCGGATGACCGTCTTTGAGCATAGCTCACGCCCCTTATCTGTGAGAACGACCTCCTTGGATCTTCCATCAACATTCTCAAGATAGACAATCCCATCCTTCTCCAGCTTTCTTAGGGATGAGTTAACTGTCTGCTTGCTCATGCCTGAATACATGCATATATCATGGATCAGCGAACGGCCGGATCCATCGAAGCACATTGTATACAGTATGCTGTAAGCACTGTCCGAAAGCCCCTGGCTCACAGCAATGCTATGGTAGATTGACCCAAGTTTTCCGATTGTCCTGCGGTAATGTAATAGCTTATTCTTTTCTGACATAATATAAAGTATGAAATAGTACTATTATTAAATAGTACCAAATCATACTTTTGTCAATAATAGCACGCTTTTTCAGAGGAGCCTTTTTGCCTCTTCTTTCAGCCTCTCAATCTCAGATAGAAGAAATGGTTTATCCTTTGGACAGTACAGAAGCACCTTCGGCTTAAGCTTCATCACTCCGGAGAGCATCGGCTTAAGCACAGAAACCCGCTCGATTGTTATCTCCTTAGGGTCATATTCAACCAGAAGGCTGCCAGTTTTCGGATTATGCGTAAAGTCAGCATTGACACCAAGCTCCTTCACAGCACTTATCACAGCATCAGTGATGTCTTTATCCTTCAGAATAGGACAGCGCAGTCTGATATGACCTGGAAAGAAACTGGTAATAACACTCATATACACCTCAGAGAAGCGGCCTTGTAGCCCTGAATGAGAAATAAATGGTCGAAGCATTATGAAGAAGCGCAGATGATGATGGAGGGATAAGTCCCATAAGCCCAAGTATGATCAATGCAGAGTTGAATGCAACAATCTCCCTGTTCTCTCTGTCTATCCGTCTGATCAGGCCCTCCCCAAGCTTCCTTGTCTTCACAAGGCTTTCCAGCCCGCCATCGGAAGACAGGACAATATCTGCTGTATCCTCGGCAATGGCAGCACTGTCTCCCATTGCTATTCCAACATCAGCAGCGGAGAGTGCAGGAGCATCATTTATACCGTCACCGATCATAATGACCTTATGGCCTTCTGCCTTAAGCCTCCTGACAAGCCTTACCTTATCCTCTGGAAGGGCCTTGGCAAGATAACTATCTATGCCTGCCTGAGAAGCAATCATCCTAGCAGCGCCTTCCTCATCTCCGGTAATCATATTGAACTGCCTTATTCCAGACTTCCTGAGCCTCTGTATTGAAGAGCCCGCTTCGCTTCTTATCGGATCATTTATTGCAAATACGCCGATAAGCCTGCCGCTTCTTGCAAGATACAGAAGAGACTCTCCATTGCTTATTGCAGATCTCCTGATCTCTTCCAGTCTGTCAGGAACTGGAATACCCTCATCTGTGAATATGAAGTGGCTGCTTCCGATAAGCACTCTCTCCCCTTCCACATAGCTTGCGATTCCATGGGCTACGATGTATTCAACCTTTGCGTGGTCCTCAGGATGCTCAATGCCCCTGTCCTCTGCAGCTCTTACAATTGCACGTGCAATAGGATGTGCATAATGCTCCTCAAGGCATGCAGCAATGCACAACAGCTCGTCCTCAGAACTATCTGAGAAGCTTATTATCCTCGAAAGCGCTGGCTCCGCATTTGTCAGAGTCCCGGTCTTATCCATCACAAGGACATCCGCCTTTGCAGCATCTTCAAGATACTTACCGCCTTTTACAGCAATCCCATGCTCTGCAGCCTCCTTCATTGCGCTTAGGACAGCAACAGGAGAAATAAGCTTCATTGCACAGGAATAGTCAACCATCAGTGTTGAAATGACCTTTGTGATATCCCTTGTGATCAGCGCTGTCAGGCCAGTGAGCAGGAAGTTATACTTAACAAGCTTATCTGCAAGCAGCTCACTTCTCACTTCCGATGAGACTTTGAGATCCTCATTGCTCTCAATCTGGGAAAGAATGCAATTGACCTTGCTGTCTTTTGCCACAGATCTCACCCTGATATAAATCTCACCCTCTTCAGCAACTGTACCCGCAAATACAGTGCTGCCTGTCCGCTTCTCAACAGCAAGAGGCTCTCCTGTGATCGACGCCTGATTCACAAGCGCCTCACCCCTGATCACATCGCCATCACACGGAATCATTGCTCCGCTTCTGACGATGGCAATGTCATCCTTCTTAAGCATTGCAAGAGGGATTGTCTTCTCTTCGCTTTCGCTTACGTAAAGCTGCACAGGATCCTTATCACTGAACATTGCAGCAGCAAGATCCTGGAAGCTTCTCCTCTTTGTGTAATCCTCGACTGTCTCTCCTATGTTCAGAAGGAAGTTGATGTTATCCGCTGTAGAGACATTTCCAGAATACAGCGAAATCCCTATCGCAGCCGCATCAAGCACCCGTGTATCCGAAATATGCCCCTTCAGAAGCGCATCAACGCCGCTTAGGATCCTAGGAGAGAGATTCTTAATCCTCAAGACAGTTCTCACCGGTGCAGGAAGAAGCCGTCTCAGGAAGAAGTTCAGTGTCATATACCCAAGCTCTTCAAGCAGGCTTATCTGCTTCGCTGGAACAGAAACAGACTCAAGCATCTCCTCATTATTGAGGTATCTTCCATCCAGAACAGTAAATAAAGCCTTCACATCAGTCTCAGAAAGCTTGGACTGATCATATTCAACCAGAAATGACCCTGTCTGTATATTCAGAGAAACCCTCTTAATGCCATCCTGCACATTTATAAGGCTTTCAGCCAGCGCCGCCTGACGCGGTGTGAGTGTATGAACATCATACCCTAGACGAATCCGTCCGGGTATAGAATGACGTATTATGAATTTCATATGATGCCTTTATCTGGCTTCCGACACTGTCTCAGGCTCAGCTGCCTGTGCATTGTTGTAGTTGGCTTCTGCCACTATGTCCTCAGCATCCTCTTTAATCGACTGAGCGAATGCAGATGCATCATTCTTGAGCTGCATACCAGCGCTTACAAGCTTTGCAGCACCCTTGCGGAATGCAGGTGTCTTAATAAGTGTAATGGCTGTAGCACCAACTAATGCTCCTACTAGAAATGTAACACCTTTACTCATTGTCATAATTAAAACTCCTTACTCTGCAATGTATCACTTTACATCGTTAGTTTCAACAAACCAGATAGCATTTTCTGCTATGATTCATCATACTGAATATAATCCAAGGAGCAGCAGAATGCAAAATCTATCTGACAGAACAACAGGATTCACAGACTCAGTCATCAGAAGAATGACAAGGATCTCCATAGAGCACAATGCAATTAACCTTTCCCAGGGCTTCCCTGACTTCAATCCGCCGGAGATGCTCACTGAAGAGCTCAGGAAAATCGCTGATTCAGAATACCATCAGTATTCAATCACATCAGGCAGCCCTGATTTCAGGAATGCTGTTGCGCATAAGCAGAAGCATTTCATGGGAATAGATATAAATCCTGAGACTGAGGTAGTTGCGACCTGCGGAAGCACGGAGGCGATGATGGCAGCAATGATGAGCATCACGAATCCAGGGGATAAGGTGATAATCTTCTCTCCATTCTATGAGAATTACACCGCTGATACTATTCTAGCAGGAGCCTCTCCAATATATGTCCCTCTGACTCCGCCATCATTCACATTTGATCCGGAGACCCTCGAGGATGCCTTCAGAAAAGGACCAAAAGCACTGATCCTATGCAATCCATCAAATCCCTCAGGCAAGGTATTCACGAAAGAAGAACTGGATATAATTTCATTCCTTGCAAAGAAATATGATGCCTATGTGATCACTGATGAAGTCTATGAGCACATAGTATATGCCCCGAACAGGCATACATACATTGCAACGCTTCCAGGAATGAGAGAAAGGACAATATGCTGTTCATCCCTATCAAAGACTTATTCGATAACAGGATGGCGCTTAGGCTATACAATTGCACCGGAGCCCATTACAGAGAGAATAAAGAAGGTACATGACTTCCTGACTGTAGGAGCAGCCCATCCCCTTCAGCAGGCTGTGATCCCAGGCCTTATGGCAGGTGATGATTACTATCTTTCACTCCAGATGGAATATACAAGGAAGAAGGAGCTTTTCTGCAATGGCCTCAAGGACATCGGCCTCAGATTCACAGAGCCAGAGGGGGCTTACTATGTGCTTGCGGATATCGGGGGATTCGGATACTCAAGCGACTTGGACTTTGCTGTGGATCTGGCATCAAAGGTAGGAGTCGGAGCTGTCCCAGGCTCATCATTCTTCAGGGAGAATGTAAGCAATCTGATAAGGTTCCATTTCGCAAAGAAGGATGAGACTCTTAATGAAGCCCTGAACAGGC
>CAKQTF010000121.1 GCA_934276695.1 uncultured Spirochaetales bacterium | reverse complement strand
GATGATGAGTGCGGCGAACGTCCAGCCCGCCGTGAGCTTCATGCCAAAGACATAAAACGGCGCAAAGCACACCACGATCAGCTGCAGCATGAGCGGCGTGCCGCGCAGGATGGAGATGAAGAAGCGAACGACATATTGCAGGGGCTTGAAGCGGGACATGCGCCCGAAGCACACCAGCAGGCCCAGCGGCAGCGACAGCAGCAGTGTGAGCGCGAAGATCCTGAGGGATACAAGCATTCCCTCCGATAGCTGCAGCAGAAGCTTTTCCATGGTCCTGTTATTTTCCTACTACTGTTATGTCTGCGCCGAACCACTTGACTGCGATTGCAGCAAGAGTGCCGTCAGCTGCCATATCATTCAGGGCATCCTGCACTGCATCCCTGAGCGCTACATCGCCTTTCCTGAAGCCTATTCCGTATTCCTCATTTGCAAGGCCTTCGCTTAGGACTGTGAATATGCCTTTCCCTGATCTTGCTATATTGTCATTCGCTACAAGGAGATCCATGATGACTGCATCGACGCCGCCGATCTCAAGATCCATGAGTGCTGTAAGATTGTCCTTGAACTCAACGACTTCCTTGACGCTTGCCCTGAATCCGTCTGTATCGTCAATTGCATCCTCAGCAGATGAGCCTGCCTGCACTCCGATTCTCTTTCCCTTGAGTCCATCAAGGCTGCTTATGCCTGAGTCAGTCCTTACAACTGCGACCTGTGCGTTATCGACATATGGGTCAGAGAATGTCATTGCATCAAGCCTTTCCGGCGTGATCGTGAACCCGTTCCAGATGCAGTCGATGTTTCCTGTTGCAAGCTCCTGCTCCTTCGCTGCCCAGTCAATAGGCTGTGCTACGAGCTCTACGCCGAGCCTTTTTGAGACTTCCTTTGCTGTATCGATATCGAATCCTACGATATCACCATTCTCATCTCTGTATCCCATCGGAGGGAATGAATCATCAAGCCCAAGGACGAATTTTCCCTTCTCCTGGACCTTTGCCAGGGACATGTCTGCTCCCTTGCTTTCCTTTGCTCCGCCAGCGAATGCTGTTGCTGCTGCCAGAACCACTAATAAAACAGTTAAGAATTTTCTCATAGCTGATTCTCCCTTACTGTGGAAGTATAGAACTTTTTGGTTATGCATGAAAAGCGCATAACTATGCATTTTATGTATATAAGCAGGAGAATCTGCTGGTTGAAATGCAGAATACTGATGATTGACTGCATAACTATGCCATTCTATCCTGTTAGTAAGCAATGGAGGATGAGATGCTTTTTCTTTTCGATATGGGAGAGGTTGTCATAAAGAATGTGAGGACACTCGATAAGATAGCTGCCAGATATGGCCTTGACTATAAGGAGCTGAGGGGGGACTATGGACTCTATGACAGGGCTCTCATGGAAGGCTTTATGGAGCCTGAGGACTATTACAGGCATATGGAGATCAGATACGGAATCGATATCAGGGAGGATCTCTTCAGGACTGCATTCACGCCTGTGCTGAATGAGTTCATGATAGGCATTGCGGATAAGCTCCGGGCCAGTGGCCACCGCACTGCGGTTGCCTCAAATACATTCCGTCCCCACTGGGACTACATTCTCAGCATGGAGGATAGCCCTGCATCCCATTTTGATGCGCTTTATGCATCACATCTGATCCAGAGGGCAAAGCCTGAGTGCTATTTCTTTGAATATATAATGCAGGAAGAGGGCTTCAGTGCCGGTGAGACTGCATTCATTGATGACAGGATAGATAATATAGAGGCTGCAGAGAGCCTTGGGATCACTGTATACAACTATCTTGGTGACGACGATGATGCAGCAGCATTCTTCTGCCGCTACATCTCATAGGTCATTCCTCGTCATCCCCGCCGAAGTACATTGTCCCTGGAAGGGCGTCTGCGACTCTGTCAACAAGGCTGTATGCCTTTTCCGGGCTTCTGCTTTCCTCTGTTATGAACTGGCTCATGAAAAGAAGGTCTGCTTTCATCTCTATGCCGATTGCTGAGAGCGCATCAAGCATCCGGTCTCTGTCCCTGGTGCTGACAAGCATCTCCTTGTCCGGTGCTATGTAGACAGCCTCATCAGGAGCGCCGTCAAGCAGTTTTGCCTGGATGTTGAAGAGTGTATTCTCCTCGATGCATCTGTGCTCCTTCTCAAGGTAATTCTCAGCCTCATCAGCGCTCAGCCCGTCATTCACGCAGTAGTCCTCATCCCATAGCCCGAATGTAATGGAGAGCCTGCTGCTGCCATAGAGCTTCCTTATGATCTCAAAGAATGAGCGAAGCAGCCTGAAGTTATGGATGTTGATCCTGTAATGCCAGACTCCGCCTCTCTCATATTCCTGATAGCCTTCGGTGATCCGCGGCTTGCTCTGAAGGTATCTTCTGTAGTCGACTTCCTCTATTATCGATGGCGATTTGGATGATAGGGCAGGGAATCTTACATGCATGGAGATCGCAAGCGGCGCTGATGAGAAGTCAGAGCTTATCGGGATTATCCTGTTCCTGTATTCCGTGAAGAGGGAATCAAGTGCGGCTGCGGCTTTCCTTTCAAGCGGCCCGTCTGCTTCAGCTATCCCAGGGAATGCGGCCTTTATCTCATCTAGGCTCAGGAGATTCTCTGAATCAGGATGCGCGGCGAATTCCGGGTATATATCTGCAAAGAGCTCGCTGCTGTCTCCTTTGTATCCATGGTATGGAGCTGAGAGCACAACTCCCTTCATGATCACTCCCTTCGTGCTTATGAGGTAGAAGGAATCCCCCTCAAGAAGGTCTTCCATGTCATGCACATGGAGTGAGAAATACGGCATAAGCCTCATTCTCTCGTCTGATATGCCATGCCCGAATCTTCTTTCAAAGCTGTCAAGCCTGAATAGCGCATGCTTCATATCCCATCTGATTATATATGTCCTGTTCCGTCTCATCTTGCCTTCCTACATGAGCTCATAGTATGTTCCGCGCCCTATGCCAAGCTGCCTGAGCTTCTCTTTCCTAACGAGCTCCCTGAGCGCTTTCTTCACAGTCGGGGCCTTGTACTCAAGTGATGACAGCAATTCAGCAGTGTACAGTGCTTTGCTTCCTCTGACAACCTCCAGGATATCCCTTTCGATCGGAGAAAGCTGGTCATCGCTCCTCTGCGCCTGGTAAAATGCATCGTCCCGCTCAAGTTTTGCCTCAAGCCTCAGTGCGAGCTTTGCCAGTGTCTTCAGGAAATATGATATCCATGGATTGTAATCCTTTGAGCTCTGGCTGCGCTTGAGCGCTGACAGGTAGTTGTTCCTCGTCTCCTCTATTATGGACTCAAGAGGGTAGTATTCTATGTAGCTGTATCCGCTCTTTAAAAGCAGGTATGTGATCATCAGCCTTGATATCCTTCCGTTCCCGTATTCAAACGGGTTTATCGTGAGCAGATGTAGTATGAATACGCCTGTGATGATCAGTGGATGGTAGTTCTTTGACTCAAAGAGCGTGTCTGTCTCATCGACAAGGGCTCTCATCAGCCTTGGGGCCTCATCAGGTGATGCATTCTCGATCACGGGCTCGCCCTTATCGAAGAGCAGGTACTGGATCGGCTTCTGCGTCTTTCTGTATTCGTCTCCGCCGAACATGACCTTATGGAATCGCTTGATAGTGCCTTCAGAGAACGGTAGCAGCTCATAGTCATCGCTGATCATTGACATTGCCCTTGCAAATCCCCTGACATCATCCACATCCTGCTTCCTGAATGAGGCCATTGTTATGCCGGAGATCGCCTTCTCGACTTCCCAGTCCCTGAGCTCTCCTCCCTCTATCCTGTTGGATGCAGCGTTCGATGCGATCATCGTCTGTGCCTTCATCAGGCTCAGCTGCCCCCCTTTCTTCTCTTTTAGCTCAGGCCATCGGCCTTTGAGCGTGTCGAGCATCGAGATATCCATGAGATTCTCGTGCGTGATGCGGACTTCATTTATGTTGATCATGCTCCATATCGTCTCCAGTACGATTTTATAGAATATTATCGAATATTATAAACTATTAAAAATTAAATAAAAACTCTTTTTTTAAATTTATTGACATATTTTTCACTGATGACTATTCTGGTTTCAAACAAAAGCCGAAAGGCTGGTATTCTTGCTTTCAAAGAGGAGTCACAATGAATTACAGCAATAAAGACAGCTATACACTTGCAATTCTTGTAAACAACAAGTCAGGTGTACTGATGCGCGTAGTATCTCTTTTCTCTAGAAGGGGTTATAATATTGATTCCCTCTCTGTTGGCGAGACTGAGGACAGCCAGGTGAGCCGTATAACCATAGTGGTATCTGGAGATAGGGCGATTGTCGAGCAGATCATCCGCCAGGTAGGCAAGCTTGTGGATGTCCGCCGTGTCTATGAGATGACAGGAAGCGGTTCAGTGCAGCGGGAACTTGTTCTGATCAAGATCAAGGCCTCTAATGAGACGAGAAGCGATATTGTCGGGCTTGGTGACATATTCAAGGCGAAGATAGTCGATGTCACTCCGACTACAGTCACATTCCAGCTTACCGGATCGCTTGACAAGCTTGAGTCATTTCTGGATCTTGCAGCAAGCTATGGGATTGTTGAACTGGCAAGAACCGGCATAACAGCGCTCGGAAGGGGAGAGAAGCCTCTCTCTGCGCTTTCATTTGATGAATGTGAGAACTGATCGGTAATCAGC
>CAKQTF010000120.1 GCA_934276695.1 uncultured Spirochaetales bacterium | reverse complement strand
ATCATTTGCAGCTGGCATCGTGCTGCTTTTTGCTGTCGCATTCTTTGTTCCTGAGTTCTTCCGTGCTGTTGCCTTTGATTCAGGCGGTGCTACGACAGGTCCTATGGCTGTGCCTTTCATAATGGCTCTGGGAATGGGTGTCACTTCAGCAATGGGGCATAATGAGGAGGATTCATTCGGCTATGCAGGGCTGGCTTCAATAGGCCCTGTCCTGTTCGTCCTTCTTCTCGGAGCTGTGAGCAAGGGAGAGATCAATGCTGTAGTGAGCGGATCTAAATCCATCCCTCTTTCATCTCTTTTCCTACAGATGGTAAAGGAAGTCGCGATTGCTCTATCTCCTCTTATTGTGATCTCAGTCATTGTGCAGAGATTCTCGATGAAGCTTCCGACACTCAAGGCAATCAGGATGTATGTCGGTATCCTATATACATTCATCGGCATGACTCTTTTCCTCTTTGCTGTGAAAAGCTCATTCATGCCTGTTGCATCTGCCCTTGGCACCGCGATTGCAGGAGTTGGCAACTGGGCACTGATCCTTGTAGGCATTGTCCTTGGCGCAACTGTCGTTCTTGCAGAGCCTGCGATATGGGTTCTGACAGAGCAGGTTGAGGAAGTCAGCCAGCGGAGAATCCGCAGGAGCGTAATGCTGCTGTTCATAAGCGTAGGCGTAGCCGCAGCTGTAGTGCTTACAATGCTGAGGATAATACATGGGATGTCGATTATGGTATTCCTATTATCAGGCTATGCACTCATCCTTGCGCTCATGCCATTCACTCCGACGCTGTTTGTAGGTATTGCCTTTGATTCAGGAGGTGTTGCAACCGGACCGATGTCATCGACTTTCCTACTTCCTTTCGTGATAGGGGCAGCGAGTGTTGTCTCTGGTGATATAAGCTCGGCATCATTTGGCATGATAGGGCTTATTGCCATGATGCCTGTTCTGCTGATAGAGATCCTTGGCGTCATTTACAGGATTGCTTCAAGAGAGAAGGAGGAATAGATATGAAAGGCTATATGATGATTGCGATAGTCGATAGAGGGGCAGGCGATAAGGTCATGGCTGCGGCCAGATCTGCAGGAGCCCCTGGCGGCACAATAGCATCAGCAACCGGGACTGCGACTTCTACTATACTTGCTGCTCTCGGCATTGGTGATAAGCAGAAGGAGATACTTCATTCAATGATAAAAGAGGAGTCTCTGGAGGCTGTGGAGAAAGCTGTTTCAGGTGTTCATACAAAAGGCATAGTGCTTTTCCTGGATTGCAGGGGCAGGGAGGATTCAGATATGGAAAGATCTAAGTGGACTATGATAGAGGTCATCTCAGAGAAGGGATATGCTGAGGATATAATGGCTGCGGCAAGGAAAGCCGGAGCAAAGGGCGGATCTGTTGTCATTGCCCATGGCACAGCAAAGGAAGAGGATGCGAAGTTCTTCGGCAGGCCTATTGTGAAGGATAAGGAGATGCTGATCATAGTAGCAGAGGCAGATAAGGCAGATGCTATTGAGGATGCGATTGCTTCTATGGATGAGCTCAAGGAGAAGGGCAAGGCAATCATATTCAGGCTCCCAGTCTCATCATTCAGGAATCTGAGCTGAAATATGTTTTTTCTGTGTAGAAATTGACTGTCTGATATTTTTTTATCATTTTATCTGATAAATAGACTTTGTTCTAAAGAAAGGGTATGTCCCTTTCTTTATTTTTCTTGATGATTCCTAATTAGATGGAGTATTGCAGCTTATGATAAAGAATCTCTTTTCCCGTGTGCGTGAATACAAGAGGAGTGCCATAATCACGCCGCTTTTCATGGTAGGTGAAGTCGCTATGGAAGTGCTTATTCCTATGCTGATGGGGCATATTATCGACAATGGCGTGGCGAAGGGTGATATACCATATGTGATCAGAATGGCTATCCTCATCCTTATGTGTGCAGTCTTCTCCCTATGCTTCGGAATTGCCGGCGCAAAGAGCGGATGCAGGGCAAGCGCAGGTTTTGCCACTAATCTCAGGAATGATCTATATGCAAAGATCGAGGATATGTCCTTCTCTGATATTGACAGGTTCTCATCCTCTTCGCTGATCACAAGGCTCACTACGGATGTGCAGTCAATCCAGCAGTCATTCCAGATGTGCATAAGGATCCTGTTCAGGGCTCCTGTGATGTTCATCTTCGCACTTGTGATGGTGATAAGGAATGGTGCAGCGATGATCTCTGTCTTCCTTGTTGCAATACCTCTTGTCGTCCTTGGAATCATAGCTGTGTTCAGGGCGACACGCAGATACTTTGATAATGCCTTCAAGGCATATGATAAGTTCAATATGGTTGTTCAGGAGAATCTGTCCGGAATACGCACAGTCAAGGCGTATGTCAGGGAGGATCTTGAGAAGAAGCGTTTTGTGGGAACAGCTGATGAGATAAAGTACAATTTTGAGCATGGACAGAAGATAATGGCAATAACGATGCCGATGGTCCAGTTCGTGCTCTATGCATCCATGATTGCAATCTCATACCTTGGGGCCAGGCTCATAAACATCGGAGGAATGGAGACAGGGGAGCTGATGAGCATATACACATATTCTGGTCAGATCCTTTCCTCCCTTGTGATGTCAGGAATGATAATAATAATGCTTTCAATGTCATATCCTGCAATGAAGAGAGTCAATGAGGTCCTAATCTCTGAGCCTTCGATGGACAGCAATCCTGATGGGCTGACGGCTGTCTCTGATGGCTCTGTGGAATTCGATCATGTCAATTTCGGATATTCTCCGAACTCAAGTGTCCTCAAGGATATAAACATAAGCATAAAGAGCGGTGATATGGTTGGCATCCTGGGAACTACAGGCTCCGGTAAATCCACTCTGATAAGCCTTATTGCAAGGCTCTATGATGCATCATCAGGCACTGTATATGTAGGTGGCAGGGATGTGAGGAGCTACAGTCTTGAAGCACTCAGGAACAATGTCTCAATCGTGCTTCAGAAGAACCAGCTGTTCTCAGGCACAATCGAGGAGAATCTCAGGTGGGGAAACCCTGATGCAACCGAAGAAGAGATGAGATGGGCCCTGGACGCAGCATCTGCCTCATCTTTTGTCTTTGATAAGGAAGAAGGCCTCTCTGCACGTGTTGAGCAGGGCGGCGCAAACTTCTCAGGCGGACAGAAGCAGAGGCTATGCATAGCCAGAGCGCTTCTTAAGAGGCCGAAGATCCTGATAATGGATGATTCAACCAGCGCTGTTGATACTGCAACAGATAAGAAGATAAGGCTTGCTCTCAGAAATGATGTGAAGAACCTTACGAAGATCATAATCAGCCAGAGGATATCCTCTGTTGAGGATGCTGATATGATCATCATGATGGATAATGGCAGGATCGAGGATGTCGGAACACATGATGAGCTCCTTGCCAGAAACGAAAGCTATAGGAATCTCTATGAGACACAGACAAAGGGGGTAATAAATGGGTAAGATGAAATTCGGCCAGAAAGCGAAGAATCCTAAGAAGTCACTGTCCCGTCTTCTCAGGACTGTTTTTGCAGGGCGCCCACTGCTTATTCTCTTCATTCTCGTCTGCATTGCAGTTACTTCATTCGCGACTGTATATTCTGCAGAATTCATAGGGACTTTCATTGATGGCATAGTCACACCGCTGATCGGAGTCGCTGATCCTGATTTCCATCCTGCAGTATATGCTCTTGTGAAGTATGGCATAGTCGTAGTTGTATCCACGCTTACGAGCTTTGCTCTCTCCTATACGATGGTAGGTGTGGCACAGAAGTCAATATACAGAATACGTATAGAGATGTTTGATAAGCTTGAGAGCCTGCCTCTTTCATATTTTGATCAGAATCCGCATGGCGCGATAATGTCACGCTTTGCAAACGATACAGATACGATAAACCAGCTTGTCTCAAATGGCCTTGTACAGCTTCTGACGGCCTCTGTGACTCTTATAATGATACTTATCTCGATGATAAGGAGCAGCCTTATACTTACAGCTGTCGTGATCCTGTTTGTATTCATCATGATAAAGGTGACAGGCTCAATAGGAAAGAAGAGCGGAAAGGAATACCAGAAGCAGCAGAAGGATCTTGGCGCAGTCAATGGATTCATCGAGGAGATGATAGGCGGCCAGCGTGTGATCAAGGTGTTCACGCATGAGGAGAAGAGCAAGGAGGATTTCGCAGCGCTGAATGAGAAGCTCAGAGTCTCAATGACGAATGCGAATGGCCTTGCTAATATGATGGGCCCGGCATCAAACAACATAGGGAATATGCAGTACGTTGTGCTTGTCATAGTCGGGGCTCTCATTGCAATCCATACAGATGGCATATTCACGATAGGTACTCTTGCTGCATTCCTGCAGCTCTCAAGGTCTTTCTCTAATAACATAAGCCAGATAACACAGCAGGCAAATAATGTGCTTCTTGCTCTTGCTGGCGCAGAGAGGGTGTTTGAGCTCATAGATGAGAAGAGCGAGCCGGATGAGGGACGTGTGGCTCTTGTGAATGCATCAGAGGTGAATGGCATTCTTAAGGAGAGCAGTGAGAAGACACATCAGTGGGCCTGGAAGAAGCCGGATGGGACTCTAGTTGCCCTGAAAGGCGATATTGTGCTGGAGCATGTGGATTTCTCATACATCCCAGGAAAGACCATACTGCATGATATATCGCTTTATGCAAAGCCTGGTCAGAAG
>CAKQTF010000119.1 GCA_934276695.1 uncultured Spirochaetales bacterium | reverse complement strand
AGGAGCACGCTTCTCCCAGGTCTTCATCAGACGGACAGTCTTCTTATCAAGGCCGTTTATAGGAAGAATCCTCACATTCTGGCCCTTATCCTGATAGCGTCTCATCACACAGCCTGCCACACCTCCGGAGACTGCAAAGTTCCTGCAGTCCTCAAAAGATGATGAATCCCCCATATCCTCAGCCTCGATGCTCTGGGTATCTATACCCTTTGCAACGAAGAGCGATGCAAGCTCAGCAAACGTGATCACTCCATCGATTGTATCACGGTACTTCTTTGCAGCCTCGACACGCTTTGCCAGGCATGGCCCGATGAACACAACCTTATAGCCGGGGTATCTCTTCCTGCATAGCTCTGCTGTATACCCCATAGGAGACAGGCTGTCTGAGTATCTTGTCTTGAGGTATGGGATATGGGTCTCAATGAGCTCCATCCATGATGGACAGCATGATGTGGTCATGAATCCCTTGCCTTCTGATATCTTCTCCTCAAGCTCCTTTGCCTCATTCTCGCTCGTTATCTCAGCGCCTTCAGCAACCTCAACAACCTCTGTGAATCCAGCAGCCTTTATCGCAGCCTTGATCTGTCCAAGCGAGCCTGAGAACTGGCCATCAATCGCAGGTGCGATCATTGCGACGATCTTCTCATTGTTCTTTATCATCTTCGCAACAGGGAACAGTCCTGAGCGCTCCACGATTGCACCGAAAGGACAAGAGCGCACGCATTTGCCACAGCCTATGCACTTCGTATGATCAACGACGGCAACTCCATCCTCATTCTTCTTGATTGCATCAACAGGACATGCCTCCTCACAGGGGACAGGGATATGCACGACCGCATGGAACGGGCATACCTCCATGCACTTCCCGCACTTTATGCAGACATCCTCCTGTATATGCGCTCTTCCGTTAAGGAACACAATGGCATTCTTAGGACAGTTAGACATGCATGGGCGGGCAAAGCAGCCTCTGCAGCCGTCCGATATCCTGTAGACAGACTTAGGACAGCCTGAGCAGCCTGTGGATATCGTAGTAAGAATCGGAAGAGGCGGCTTATCCTCTTTTATCACATCCTCAATGTATGAGCTGAGTGAGCGGTATTCATCATCATCCTTCTCAATGTTCACACCAGCAAGAGCCATTATGCGGTAGCGCACAAGGGCTCTCTCCTTGTAGATGCAGCATCTGTTCGGAGTCCTGTCCTTCGGTATGATATCAATCGGCAGCCTGTCAGCAGTCTCAGCAAGATCATCAGCAAAGAAATGCCTGAGCACCTCTGTATCTATCTTGCGCTTCATCAGCGTATACTGGTTATTGATCTCAAGCATTCCTTACAGCCTCCGAGAGAAGCCTGCAGAGCATATCCGGATTCACTCCGCTATATACCTTATCATTAATTGAAACAAACGGGGCATTGCCATTGCCGACCTTGCATTCACCAAGGCATGGGCAGCCCTCAACCTCGCATTCTGCGAGAATCGCCGGATCAACAAAGTCATTGTAAAGCAGCAGATCAGCACCGCCCTGGACAAAGCATGCAGTGCCTAGGCAGATCTTGACTTTGATTTTTGAATTCTTCATGTTATCCTCCTACAGATACTCTTGTGAAGTCTCTTTTAAGTATATCTCTTCCAGCGCCTTTCTCAGTCTTCCGATTATAGTTCTCCTGATTCCGATCTCAACCGGTATATTCGGATCCTGATGCGCTTCATTTATCTTTGTGCCAACAAGGAAGTGGACCTGGTCGCTATCGAGAAGGATCTCTGCGAATCTCTTAGCCGGATCATCCGGGAGATCTGCCAGATTGAGCCTCTTCTCAAGTATCGTCGCAACCCTGGATAGCGTCAGCATGCCCTCTGTGACAAGGTCTATGCCTTCCATCCTGCTTGCAGGAGGGACATCCTTTGACCAGCATTTCATGTCAATCGTAAGCTTCTTCCCTAGCATCCTTGAGACAATCTGCGCTGTTGTTCCTCCAGATACTATCTTCCTTCCATCGAAAGCCCTGATCTTCTCCCCGAGGATCTCATCCGCTTCCTTAGTGAACGGAGGCCCTGTGACGATAAGTGTCCGCCTAGGCTTCCTTATATACACAGAAACACATGTGATGTCATCCTTTGAGCAGAGCCCATCCAGGCTATTGGCCTTCTGGACAATGGCTCTTGAGAGATCCCTTGATGAGATATCAGGATCAGCCTCGATCTCATGGCGGATGAAGTCCTGGACACCTTCTAGCCTCCACCCGAGCGGCAGGCTCCTGCCAAGCCCTGACTGCGTGACCCCATCACTGAACATGATGAGCCTGTCTGATGCTGTGAGCCTGAATGAAGAGGATGAGACCATCTCCTTCTTGAATGCCCCCTCTCTCTGGAGCTCGGTCTTCTCCCTTGACCATGAAACAGGCTCAGAGCCCCTGAAGCGCAGAGAAGGAGGATTATCATACTCAACAAGATTCACCTCGATATCCTCATTATTCTCCTTGTACCTTATATCGGCGATGGTGAATGTTGAGTAGCTGATCTTGCGCTCCTTGCATACAGGCAGCGTATCCATGATGATCTTCGCAGAATGATTGAGATCAATCGGCGAGAATGAGAGCTTATGGGCCATATGCGCTGTCAGCGAGGCAAGGACATTGGCCTTGACACCGCTTCCAAGCCCATCAGAGAGCGTAGCGACAATCTGATTGTTCTCAGGGTTCCTTGAAAGCAGGAACACATCACCGCCTATCTTCTGCCCATGCTTATAGATCTGAGCATAGTCGACATCTATGAATATGCTGTTCATGCCAGATCCCCATTATTATCCTGAGTGAAGCTCTCGCCTTCATCCCCGCTGCCATGTACACTGAATGCCTCAATGAGCGAGTTAAGCATTATCTCTGTCTCTGCGGCATTCTCACCGAGCAGCGAAGCAATCTGCTGGACTGTCTCAAGGGACTTCTGGATCACATCCTCTGCCTTCTTCACAACAGTCTCCCTTCTCACTGTCGGGGAGGTTATATCCTCGAACATCGCACCAAGCAGCCGCTTCTTCTCAACGAGGAAGAATGTGACACGGAGGAACTTATCCCTGTAATGCATCCTGTACTGGCCAGGATGCGCAAGATAGAACTGGTCCTTGAACTTATCTGCGAAAGGGATGAAGCGCTCAACAGGAAGTCCCCTGACCATATTCAGCACATTCTGATCAACAAAGCCTTCCTCCATATCCCCGAACAGATTCAGAAAGCGTGTGTTGCAGTCTGCGATCTTAAGATCAGAATCAACAATTACAATGCCGTTAGGGATTGTCCTGAGAAGCACATCGACCTTGCTCTCAGCTTCCTTCCTCATCTTCGTGACGCACATCTCAGCCTCGGCCATGCCACCAAGATATGCAATGGCCATATCACGGCATGTCGAATACCCGCAGCCTCCGCAGTTAAGCTCATCAGCCTTAGTGAGCTTGCCAAGCTCTATAAGCGTCTTCTTGATTGATTCCTCGCTGAAGTCCTTCCTGAATCCATCCTCCCGCGCTGGCCCTCCGCTATGGAGGATGCCATATCCTCTTCTCAGTATCTCCTCGGCAAAGGCCCTGTCACCACTGAATGTATCATTCCCGCTTATCCTCCGGACAGAGTATTCTGTGACCTCTCTCTTTCTGGCTGCAATCTGCTCATCCTTATCAATCCCAGGGCCGTTTATGCATCCGCCGTCGCAGCCAAGCATCTCCAGGAATGCATCATCGCCTGGAGATGACGGAAGAGACCCCATGATCTGGTCCATCCCAGAAAGGGATACAGCATGAGACCCGATATCAAGTCCCTTCCAGACACCAGAGCTCTGGAGCTGGCCGGACTCAACAGGATATATCGTGGATATCCCGGCCTTTGCAGGAATGAATTCCACAGACGGATCAGCATCCACTGATGAAAGATCAATGCCTTCCCTCTCAAGCCAGAGATTGACCTCTCTGAATGTGAGAGCGAAATCAGGATAGCCTGGGGTATATTCGGCCTCAGTCTTCTTCGCAATGCATGGGCCAATGAAGACGATAATGATATCATCCCCATACAGATGGCGCAGATATGCGCTATGGACCTGAAGCGGGGACGGAATCGGAGAGAGCCTCTTAACATCTTCCGAATAATACTTCTTGATCAGCTCAACGACCGTTGAGCATGCAGTGCCTATCCATGGCACGGTCCCTCCATGCTCTTCTGCATAGATATCCGTAGCCTCAGAGACAAGGGCTGCGCCGATCGCAGTCTCACTGACAGCTGAGAAGCCAAGCATCTTAAGTGCTGTGATGAAAGCATCTTCATGACCGCTGTATTCAGCTGCGAATGAAGGTGCAAGAGAACATATGACCCTGCGTCCTGATGATTCTATCGCAAGCTTGACCCTATCCGTGTCATCACGGACCTTCTTTGCACTGTTAGGACAGACATGGACGCATTTTCCGCAGAAAATACAGCGCTCCTTAAGGATCATAGCATTGCCATCCTTTATCTGGATGGCTTTGACAGGACAGGACCTAACGCATTTATAGCAGTCACGGCAGCTGGTTGTTTCTGTGTATATCGGGTACAGCATTATCTTTCAAGTTCCTTCTCAAGAAGATCGATCACACAATCTGAGGATACTGCACTATATTCTACACCGTTTATCATAACATGCGGACCACTATTGCATTTTCCAAGGCCGAGATGCCCGACAAGCTCA
>CAKQTF010000118.1 GCA_934276695.1 uncultured Spirochaetales bacterium | reverse complement strand
CTTCCATGTAAGGCATATCCTCTTCTGGAAGCACTCTGGATACAACACCCTTGTTTCCATGTCTTCCTGCCATCTTATCGCCCTGCTTGAGCTTACGCTTCGTTGCAATGAGCACCTTAATCGTCTGCTCAACACCAGGCTGAAGCTCATCCTTATCGCTCTTTCTGAGACGCTGTATGTCGATTACAGTGCCTTCTGTTCCATGAGGAACCTTAAGAGAGCTGTCCCTTACCTCTTTTGCCTTCTCTCCGAAGATGGAGTTAAGGAGCTTAACCTCTGGAGTTGTATCAGATTCACTCTTTGGAGTCACCTTTCCAACAAGAATAGAACCAGGGCGGACATATGTTCCGACACATACGATTCCCTCTGCATCAAGATGCTCAAGCATCTTCTCTGATGTATTCGGGATGTCCCTTGTCAGGCGCTCTGGACCAAGCTTTGTCTCTCTGATATCAATAGAGAATTCCTTAATATGTATGGAAGTATAGATATCCTCTCTGACAACTCTCTCAGAAATCAGAACAGCATCCTCATAGTTATATCCATTCCATGGAACAAATCCGACAAGGATATTCCTACCAAGAGCAAGCTCTCCATTCTGTGTTGCAGGACCATCAGCAAGAACATCGCCGGCAGCAACAACATCACCGACGTTGACAATAGGCTTCTGATTCATTGAGCTATCCTGGTTTGTCCTCTCGAACTTATGGACCTCGTATGTATCTATCTCACCTTCAATCTCTGGGTTCTCAGGCCTGATCTTAATGCATGTCGAAGAAGCATATATTACCTCTCCACCACGCTTTGCCTTGATGAGCACGCCGGAGTCATAAGCAGTCCTCTGCTCCATTCCTGTACCGACTCTCGGTGCTTCTGGGAACACAAGAGGAACAGCCTGACGCTGCATGTTTGAACCCATGAGGGCTCTGTTAGCATCATCATGCTCAAGGAACGGAATAAGGGAAGTAGCTACAGATACTACCTGGCGAGGAGAAACATCCATCCAGGATATGTCCTCAGGCTTTGCAACACCATAGTCTCCATAGTGCCTTACAGAAACCTCGCTTTCAAGGAATCTGCCAGTTGCAGGATCTATCTTTGCATTGCCCTGTGCAATGTTGTACTTCTCCTCATCATTGGCATCAAGATATTTGACCTCATCTGTGACAATACCATCACGTACTCTTCTGTACGGAGTCTCAATGAAGCCATACTCATTGATCCTTGCATAGTTAGCAAGTGAGAGGATAAGACCGATGTTAGAGCCTTCTGGAGTCTCAATCGGGCATATTCTTCCATAGTGAGTGTAATGTACATCACGGACATCGTAGATTGCCCTTGCACTTGCTCTTGAAAGACCGCCCTTAGGACCAAGTGCAGATACACGCCTCTTATGAGTCAGCTCAGCAAGAGGATTGACCTGATCCATGAACTGTGAGAGCTGAGAAGAACCGAAGAACTCCTTTATTGCACCGACGATAGGCTTAATGGAAATGACTTCCTGAGGCTTGATCGTATCATCTGCAATGTTCATCTTCTCCCTTGCAGCCTTAGCCATCCTTCCGAATGCATCTGTAATGTTATTGAGAAGAAGCTCTCCGACAGTCCTGACCCTTCTGTTACCGAGAGAGTCGATATCATCATCCTTGATTATGTCATTGCAGAAGAGGGAAAGATTATTAACAGTATTGATGACATCACCGACAACAAGAGTCGTCTTTGTCTCATACTTCTCCTCATCCATGCCATAGAACTTCTTATTAAGCTTATGGCGGCCGATATCCGAAAGCTCAAATCCCCTTCCATTGAGGAAGAACTCCTGGAAATATGCCATTATCCTCTTCGGCTCTGGGAATGTCTTGAGGTTCTGAGGAAGCGAATTCTTACATGCCTCTACAATATTGCCAATGTACTGATTAAGGAACTCCTCGCTCTCTTCATGCTTATATGCAGAGCAGATGATTCTCTCTCTGCGGAGAGTCTTGAGCACAGCAAGCGCAGGTGCATCGATATCAGTGGCAGGTGTATCAACGACATCCACTTCGAGGATTCCCTTCTCCTTAAGCTCTGAAAGCTCAAGGTTTCCGAGGTCATCGCCTGCACAGAAGCGGATATCTCCTGTATTCTCATCATATATATCATGGTAACAGAAGAACTTGACATTCTCATTATAATCATCAGCAGTGCTCACAGTCTTCTTGGAGTAGAAAGCTGAGACAATCTTGTCTCTGCTGTCAACGCCAAGAGCACGCAGGAAGAAAGTGACCAGGAAAGGCTTCTTGCCAATACTTACCTGGATAATGTTATTGACCTTCTTTCTCTCAACAGCCAGAGTGTTCTCACCTTTCTTGGAAGGATCTGTCTTCTCGTTCTTCCTTGTGAGGACAAATTCAAGCTTTGTTCCTGCATATGGATATAAAGTGCCATAATATAGAGAAGAAGCATCTTCCTTCTTTCCCTTCTTGAATACGACACCTGGGCTTCTTACAATCTGAGAGACAATAACGCGCTCTGCGCCATTGATAATGAAAGTACCACGATCGGTCATCAACGGAAAATCACCAAAGAAGATCTCCTTCTCCTTGATTTCGCCATTCTTGGTCTCAAGGGCAATTTTCGCCTTTACAGGGACACCGAAAGTACGACCCTTCTTCTTGCATTCTGACTCGCTGTACTTTATGCCATCCATATCAACTGTGTAACCACCATAGGTCACAGACATATCCTCGCTTGGCGATGTGATAGGGAAGGTATTCTGGAAGACACTCTCAAGTCCTAATGTGGGATCAAGAGCCTCTCCTTTTTCAAACTTATCAAGCTGCAGGAATTTCTTATAGGACTCGGTCTGAATACCAATGAGATTAGGAAGCTCACATACTTCTGGGAGCTCAGAACCGATATCTACTCTCTTTAAGGCTTTACCGTTGCCGGCCATCATTGTACCTCCATAAGAAACACTTTTTACGGTGTTCCGAAGTGAAAACACTTCATTTTATCGGGTTTCTAAAAAGACACCTATGCCATCGGGACCCGATGGCATAGCTTCCAGCTGAAATACTGGATATTAAAAGTAGGATGTTATTTTACTTCGACTACGCAGCCTGCTTCCTCAAGCTTAGCCTTAAGAGCAGCAGCCTCTTCCTTGCTAACAGCTTCCTTAAGAACACCGCCAGCCTCACAGAGGTCCTTTGCTTCCTTAAGACCGAGGCCTGTTGCAGCACGGACTTCCTTAATACAAGCAATCTTCTTAGAAGCGTCTACAGACTTAAGAACAACATTGAACTCTGTCTGCTCTTCGACAGCCTCAGCAGCACCAGCAGCAGCTGGGCCAGCTACAGCAGCAGCTGCAGCAACAACACCGAACTTCTCTTCCATCATCTTGATGAGGTCAGAGATCTCCATAACGCTCATGTTTGCGATGGACTCTAGGATTTCTTCTTTAGTAGCCATATTATCTTCTCCTATTTAGATATATTTTAACGGTCTAGCAGGTTACGCGAAGACTAGGACCGCATTAGTTTGCTTCTACTGCACCACCCTTGGACTCAACATAAGCGAGAAGAGTAGCAGCGAGCTTCTGTACAGGTGCCTTCATTGTACCCATCAAGGATGCAATGAGTTCCAGCTTGGTCGGGAGCTTAGAAATTGCCTCGATCTGATCTGCGGAGAGAAGCTCACCATTGATCAGAGCGCCCTTAACCTGAATATTGACGCCATCTTTTGCTGCGCCGAAGAGAACCTTAGCAACGACATTAGCACTGTCTCCCTTTACGAGAGCAACTGCAGTCGGCCCTACCATCTGATCCTCTGCACCACCCTTTTCAAGGTCCTTGAGAGCAATCTTGGCATAGCGGTTCTTTACAACACGATAAGCAGCATCATCTTTTCTCAGATCCTTTCTGATTGATGTGATCTGCTCAACTGTCATACCTCTGTAGTCTGTGAAGATGAATCCGTCATATCCTGCGAATTCGTCTCTGAGAGCAGCTACAGCATCTTCCTTGGCTGGATTTACATGTGCCTTAAATTCTTCCATGACATCCCTCCTTAAGCGCCGACAGATGCAAGAGCATCTTTAACGTCCACATGAACACCAGGGCCCATGGTCGAGGAAAGAGCAACAGAGAGGATGAAATCGCCCTTTGCATCTGCAGGTCTCTTTCTGTAAATCTCAGAAACAGTTGCAATTGCATTCTCGACAATCTTATCGCTGTCCATGCTAACCTTACCTACTGCGAGATGTACAACACCGGTCTTATCAGAACGGAATTCTACACGTCCTTTGTTCAGCTCAGCGAGAGCCTCCTTAATGTCATTGGTGACTGTGTGAGTCTTTGGGTTAGGCATAAGGCCTCTGCGTCCAAGGATAGGACCAAGTCTACCAACATCCTTCATCATATCAGGAGTAGCAACTGCGATATCGAAATCCATCCAGCCGCCTCTCACCTTCTCGATGAGGTCTGCATCACCAACATAAGCTGCGCCAGCGTCAATAGCTTCCTTAGCCTTGTCGCCTTTTGCGAAAACAAGAATCTTCTTCTGAGCAGAGAACTGATTCGGAAGAACAACAGTATCTCTGACAGACTGGCTCTTCTTAAGAGTGAGCTTTACCGAGAGTTCTACAGTCTCTGTGAACTTAGCAAAAGCGCATGCCTTAACAAGGTCTGCTGCCTCAGCAAGAGTGTAAGCCTTGCTTCTGTCTACCTTTTTCAGGGCTTCCTGATATTTCTTGC
>CAKQTF010000117.1 GCA_934276695.1 uncultured Spirochaetales bacterium | reverse complement strand
TGCTGAATTTGATATCAGAAGATATCTTGCCGTAGTATCCATCAGGACTTGAGACGGTAGCTGATGCCAGACGTGAAGTGGGGGTAGGAATTTCATTATAGAATGAAGTGAATCTGTTATACATATCCGGTGTGAGATTCCCTATTCTATATCCCCCTTGGACTGAGAAATCTATATTAGGGAATCCTATGGTTATTTCACCGCCTGCAATTGCTGATGAGAACCTGCTGTTTGTGAAATCGTAGATAACAGAGGTATTCGTAGGAATTCCGTCATTATACTCAACCCCGATATTCCCTATAGCAAGTATGGACATCCTGAGATGATTCTTGAGGAATGGCAGGTCAATCCTGAACTCAGGATAGAAATTCATATCAAAGTTCTTGAGGTCTGCAAATAGAACTTCACCAGGTACTCTTATCCCAATGGAAATGGAATCCTGACCAACAGGAAGTATGCCGATGCTGAATTCCCCAATATGCGGATTCTCAAGATCATCAACAAAGAAACCAAGAGAAAGATTTGTGAAATTGAAACCAGAGCGGAGAGTCAGTATATTGTCATAGCCGAAAGCTGTGAAGAGAGAACCGTTTTTCCTCCATCCTCTTTCTGCTATCAGATATGCTATATTATGCTCTTCTCCTAATCTCATCCCATCTATCAGAGAGATTGAATCGGTGATTGCCCTGAAAAGCTTGCGGCTGGAATCTGTCTCGCTTGCGCCGAAATCCCACCATTTCTTTCCATTCTGCCCTTCAAATACGAATTCCCGTGATTCATTGAATGACAGCTGTATCGGAGCTCTGAGTGAGATATAATATGAATCCATTCCGAACCTTATCACAGGGTTTATCAGGTATGATGCCTTGTCAGATCTGAATCTGTACTTGTATCCTGTAATTATATCAAAATGAACTGGGAAGTTCTTATCCTTTTCCTTTGACTCTCTTGCAGAGATATCAGAAGAGAAGAAAGATGCAGATGCTCCATATGTGAGGAAGAATTTCCTGTCTTTGAGATCAGTTATTCCTGCTTTGATGTATGTTGTCACACCAGGGAATGTGAAGTCTATGCCTCCGTATATCTTGGAATTGGAATTCTGGAATGATTCTGCAGATGTGAAATTCTGCACAGTCATTCCGCCTGATATTCTGAAATCATTGAATCTGAGGAATAATGATGCATCAAGGAAGCTGTTTTCCTTTATTGCTGTCATATTATTCAGGGCGATATCAAATAAGATATTAGCTTTGCCTCCGATGTATTTTCCATCAAAGCTCATTTTTGATGCTATAGTCAGAATACTTGTATCATCAATTGTTATAGGAGTGTAATCTGAGCTGTCAACGCTATTATAATGGAGCGGGCCATTTGTATAGTGGATGCCAGGCTCTGCTGTGAATGCTCCGAATTTCATCGGGAGCACTCCACTGATAAGATATCCATTCTTTGCAATTGAGTAATCTTTGATTTCTGAAGGCTTGAGAGCAAGAGACATTCCTACTTTCAGTCCGACATAGCTTGATCCCTTTGTATAGAATGGAAGGTAGAATGCAAATTCAGGATAAAGCGTCAATGATTTAAGATAATCAGTTATATCAGATGATGACAGAAGCCCGATTGTGATTCCGACAGGGAGATCCCTTGAAAAACTGAAATCAATGTCAATGCCGTTCACGAATTTCCTGTATCTGTTCAGGAGCAGGTCGTTTGAATATACACGCATTCCAAAGAAAGGATAGTCAAGTTCAAGAGACATTGATAGCCTTTCATTCTTTCCATCATTGATGTGATTCACTCCGCTATAGAGGCCAACAGAATCCCCATCAATATCTGTGTATCTGTCGATTACAATTGAAAAGTGCTCATCAAGGCTTCTGTACTTCAGGCTTTCAAGAAATGATATCGAATAAGAGAGCCAGTCCAGAGTGCTTTTGTTATCTGCGTATGAGAGAATATGGACAGGGTCAAGGTTGAGAGTCAATGCAAAAGACCCATAGCGGAACAGCGGCTGGAATGAAAATGCCAGCGCCTGCTCCTGCGTCTCACTGTCTGTATAAGCTCTTGTCGAGAATAGCATATCAAAGCTGAAATTCTTTGTTGCCTTACCTGAGATATGGTTAGGTGCTGATGTCTCCTGGCTCTTCTCCTGCTCGGTACTGATTGTATCAGGTATGATTGTGCTTCTTATTTCCCGAGAGACTGTTTCGGCTTCTTCATCATTGTCAGTCTCCGCTATCTGCAGGATGGTATCACTGGGACTGCTGAATTCTCCTTTTATAAGAACAGGAAGAGATAGCAGTGCTGTATCTGCAGATATGCTCATGGAATCCGGGACAGTCTTTCTTTTTAATGTTGATGCTGATGTTATTGAGAATGCTGGCTTAAGCGGTGCTTTTGCTATGATATCTGTCTTAACTATGCTGATGGATGGAGCAGCTGGTATGTTTTCCTTGAGAATTGAGTCCTTTATGAATAGTTCTGGCTTAACTGGTGTATCACTGATGAGTGATGATATGAATGCAACGGCAGGAGCATTCGGAACAGAGGCTCTGAAAAGGATGCTGTCGAGAACGGATAGTGTATGATAGGTCTCTTCTGTTATCTCTTCTGCTGTTTCCTGATTCAGATAGTCAATGGATTCCATTGAGCCAACTGCTATGCTTCTTCCGGTTATCCCATCATAGACAGTAGTCTCTGATCCGCTGAAGTTATAGAAAGATTCCTCATCTTCTGTTGATATGAATGCGTATTCACCGTTCTTATTGATTGGCGCTTTTGTCGTTGGTGTATAGATATATATAGGATCTAAAAAATCGTCATTGAGTATGATATTGGCTTTTCCATTGATGAGAAATAATGAAATAGGGGAGCCACCGGCAAAAAGGAAATCAGAATCAGCAGCAATATAGATATCCCCGAGCTGGGTTGTGAGCTTTATATCAGATTCTCCAGTTTTTATCAGATAGCCAAAGCCGTCAATTCCCTTAGGCTCTTTGACTATTTCGGCAGATGGGGAATACAATTCAAAGGATCCTGTTCCATTGTCTGCAATCTGTATTAATGGTGTGGCTGAAACAGCTGGAATTATGCTTATAAGCACAGCCAATAAAAAAATAAAACCTTTTCTCATCTTGTTTTCACCTCAATGATGCAATAATTGCCATTCTGCTGTATTTTATCACATTGTCATATAAAATGACCACAATACTATTTTATGTCTTCAGCGCTGTTTTTCAGAGGAAGCGCACAATTGAAAGTATGTGCATTGTAGATATGCTCTCTTGTGAGGTTGTCTATATGATTCAGCTCTTTTATTATAGGTTTAAGCCTTGCTCTGATATTTGTCTGATCATATGGGCATACCGGTTTTACAGTCGGAAGATCATAGATGTCAGAAAGCCTTCTTGTCACGCTTTCATGTATCTCTATCATAGGCCGGATTATGTGCAGCCTGCCGTCAAAGAATTCCTGCACAGGCATCATTGTCGAGAAATCAGCCCTGAAGCATAGATTCATAAGCGTTGTCTCTACTAAGTCATCAAGATGATGCCCCATTGCAATCAGCCTGACATCGTTGTTCTTTGCATATTCAAAAAGGATTCTTCTTCTGTTTCTTGCACATAGGTAGCAGTTGAAGTCTCCTCTGAAGGAATCCGGATACTGCTTTTCATCAAGTATAGTGAATGGGATGTCAAGTGCTTCGAAATAGTCTGATAGCTTTTTCCTGTATTCTTCCGGGATAGGGTGCTCCTCCCAGTTTATCATCAGTCCTTTCAGGCTGTATGAGACAGGCATCCACTTCCTTCGGAGGGATAATGCAAGTGCTAGTGCCAGACTGTCCTTGCCCCCGGAAACTGCAAGCAGCACATCATCATCCTTCTGGATCATATTGTATTTGTTCACAGCTTTTCCTGTGCCTTTTATGAACCTCATTACCCATGGCGGTATATCTCCGTTTATGAGATCACGGTAGCTTAGCTTCTCTTCATTCATTGATTATTGCCTCTAGTTTCTTTCTTGCTGTATTGCTGTCTATTCCGTAAGGCAGGAATAACGATACCTTCCTCAGGTGTTTGCCGAACTCCCTGCTTACCCCCTGGCTGAATATGAGCATATCCTCATCAAGGTCTGCAATTGTTGCATCTTTTTTCCTGATCCTGATATATGTTTCAAAGTTTATCGGTTCCGGAATATCTATCACTACCTCATATTCCCTGAGGTCTGGATATGATTTTGACAGGGATTCAAAAAGCTCATGCTCTATCTCTTTCCTTTTGACTGGGCTGAGTCCGTTTTTCTCTATGAATCCGGAACTACAGAAAGGGTATGATGCCTTCATCTCCAGAAGCTTCCCATCATTTACCCTGCCTATCATTTCCAGTTCTTCTGATTCTGAGCTCTTCTTTCTCATGAGCTCATTGAATTCCTCGTCGTCAAGATAATATAGATCTTCAAAAGACAGAACGCCTTTGCTGATTGCCATGATAAGTGCTTTCTTTATCATTGCAGTTGCGCATCTGACATCCCTATGCCAGTAGAGTGTTCTGTACATCATGTATTTGGAGAATAAGACCTGCTCAACAGAGCTTATGGCATCTTCTTCCAGACATAGCACATTGTTTTCGGCTGACAGTGCAGAGATTATATAGTCAGTATCCTGCGTGCCATATGGGATGCCAGCAAAGAATCCATCCCTTGATAGATAGTCAAGCTTGTCAGGATCGAGAGTGCCTGATAGCAATGC
>CAKQTF010000116.1 GCA_934276695.1 uncultured Spirochaetales bacterium | reverse complement strand
GCGGATGTCCTGATCATCCACAAGGCTGATGAGACAGCAAAGGCCCAGATAGCAGCAGATGCAATGAGAAGGCATGGGCTGAGAGTGGATGTATACATGCTTCCTGAAAAGAAGATGAGGCAGATATTCGAATATGCAGATAAGAAGAATATCCCATACTCACTGTCTTTTGCTGGTGATAAGTGCATACTGAAATGCCATGCAACAAGGGAAAGCAGGGAATATGATGACGCTGCTGCTGCAGCGGACGGAGTCAATCTTGCCTGATTTCTACAGCCTTCCTGTATATGCTCATAAGGATGAGATCCTGGATGCTCTCTCAAGGCATCAGGTAATCATTGTTGAAAGCCCGACAGGAAGCGGAAAAACAACGCAGATTCCTCTTATCCTAAGAGAGGCTGGCTATGACGAGACCGGCATAATAGGAATAACGCAGCCACGGCGGATTGCAGCGCTTTCTGTTTCAGAGTTCATAAAGAAGCAGATTCATGATGAGGATGGATCTTACTGCGCATATACAATGAGATTCAGCGATACATCAACGCACGAGACAAGGATTAAGATAATGACAGATGGGATCCTCCTTCAGGAAGTGAAGGCAGATCCCCTTCTCTCCTCCTATTCCGTGCTCATGGTGGATGAAGCACATGAAAGAAGCCTCAACATAGATTTCATCCTAGGCCTTCTCAAAGAGATAACGGCAAAAAGGAATGACCTGAAGATAATAATCTCAAGTGCAACGATTAATGCTGCATCATTCTCGGATTACTTTGATAAAGCGCCTGTGATATCAATATCAGGAAAGCCATATCCAGTTTCCGTGAGGTATGAGAGCATGGTTCTCACCCGTGAGACAGAGGATGAATACTGGAGAGGGATCTGCAGGATCGTGGAGAACTCAGTAAAGGATGAGAACGGCGGAGACATCCTGGTCTTCCTGCCAGGAGAGGCAGAGATCAAATCATGCCTCACGGCTCTGCATCTATCCCCGATCTCTGATAAGCTGCAGATCTATCCTTTGTTCGGCAGACTTTCAAAAGAAGAGCAGGAGCGCGTTTTCATTCCGACAGAGGAAGGAAAGCGCAAAGTTGTCATTTCTACAAACATTGCAGAGACAAGCATCACGATAGATGGAATAAGGACTGTCATTGACTCTGGAATGGCAAAAGTCAATATATACAACCAGAGGAATTTCACGTCCGCACTGCTTCCTATCCCGATATCAAGGGCGTCAGCAGACCAGAGAAAAGGACGAGCTGGGAGAACAGCAAGCGGAACATGCATCAGGCTTTACAGCGAAGAGAGCTATGAGAAGAGGCCTGAGTTCAGCGAAGAGGAGATCCTGCACTCTGATCTTGCAGAAGTCGTTCTCAGGATGAGCGAGCTCGGGATCTACAACACAGAGGACTTCCCATTCATCACGCCTCCGAAGAAAAGCGCCCTGAGATCTGCAGAGGAGACACTCATAACAATAGGTGCCATAGAGGAGAGCCATCAGCTCACTGCAATAGGCAGCCTGATGATAAAGTTCCCTCTGGTTCCAAGGCTTTCAAGGGTGATTGTCGAAGCAATGATGAACTACCCTGAGGTCATCGGCAACGTACTTACAGCAGTCTCATTCCTGTCAACGAAATCGCCTTATGTCCTTCCTCCTGGGGAGGAGCTTGCTGCACGAGATGCACATGATGCGATGCAGGACCCTGTATATGGTGACTTCGTTGCGATGCTGACGCTCTATAGCAGATACTCCAGGCTATCCAGAAAGGATAGGGAGGAATTTGCGAAAGCGCATTACATCGACATGCAGACCATGGAGGAGATCCTCCATATAAAGGCGCAGCTAGAGGAGATTGTAAGATCCGAGGGAATGCCAGTATCTGACGGTGGAAGCGTGAAGGCATACTTCCTTGCGCTTGCATCAGGGCTCAGGCAGTATGTCTGCGTCAAGGCTGACAGATGGAGCTATAGAAGCACTGCAGCAGACCAGATACTTATCCATCCGGGGTCGGCATATTTCAGAAAGCTTCCTCAGTATATAATCGCAGGGGAGATCGTAAAGACAACGAAGATGTACGCAAGGACATGCTCTCCTCTCAAGCCAGAATGGCTGATGGAGCTTGACCCAGGGATAATACAGGCGCTTACACGGAAGCCGGAAAAGCATAAGAGCATTAAGGACAGTGCTCCTGAGCCAGTAAACGACCTGCATGCCCTTGACATATACAAAGGCAGGGCAGACGGCAGGGAATGCTACATTGTACCCGTAAAGGACCTTGATAAGATAGGGGCCTATGGCAGCACAAGGATATACATATCCATCGGATCGTATATATCAGAGCAGCCGATCAAGGCAAGGGATAAGGATGCAGCATACCTTATGCTATCAAAGGCAAGAAGGCCTGTCTCGAAGAAGCCTGATGTGAAGGCGGATCCATATAGAAAGGAATACGAAGAGATCAGCATCATTCTCGATTTCCTTCTCTCTCCGGTCTCCACGGACAGAAAGCACTTCAGATACCTCTATATGAAGGAAGCAAAGGGGCGGTACTCACTGCAGATCACACCATCGCTGATGGGAGCTCTTAAGGAAAGCGCCTACTCACTCTCATCCCTCATCGAATGCCTGCCGAAGAAGGACAGGAAGATAAGGGAAAGAGCGATGAGGATCCTGAAGGCTGCAGAGGCTGCACTAGATATCAGCACCTGATGCCACAGCGGATATGACCACATCCTGGCTAAGCTCTGAAAGCACAGGCTCCCCCTGCCCTTTCATGAGAACAAACCTGACGTGGCCATTCTGCTTCTTCTTATCCTTTCCTATCGCATCGATATACCCATCAAGATCTCCTGATGGATCATAATCCATTCTGAACGGAAAAAGGGAGAGAAGAGCAGAAGCCTCATCCCTGTATGGTTGAGGGGTTATCCCTGCAATCACACCAGCATCCATTGCCTTCTGCACTCCCCATGCAACCCCAAGCCCATGGGATACACTGTATCCTGTGACTGTCTCAAGCGCATGCGAGAACGTGTGCCCGAGATTCAGGAAACTCCTGATTCCGCGCGTCTCTTCCGGATCAAGCTCTATATAATGCTTCTTAACTTCCAGTGACAGCCGTACCATATCTGAGAGAGATTCAGCATCACGCCCAAGGATCCTCCTGCTGTTCTCATACAGGAAATCATAAAGGCGCCTGTCAGGAGAGAGGAATGCATGCTTCACGACTTCCCCCATTCCGGAGATGAACTCGGAATCAGGAAGGGAGAGCAGCATCTCTGAGTCTATGAATATGCTCTCAGCTGGGAAGAAAGATCCTACAAGGTTCTTGTATCCATTGTAGTCGACACCGCATTTGCCGCCTACAGATGCATCAACCTGGGAAAGCAGCGTTGTGGGAACAAGGACAGCCCTTGCACCGCGCATGTAGACCGAGGCTGCAAAGGCTGTCATATCACAGATCACCCCTCCGCCGACAGCAACGAATACTGAATCACGCGATAACGAGAGGGAAAGAGCCTTATCAAGAATCATCTGCACAGACTCAAGCGTCTTATACTCCTCTCCGTTTGGAAGGACTATGCTGTTCCTTCCGTCAGCAGAAAGAAGCCCTGCTGTGTTTGAATCAAAGACGAACAATGAGTTCCCGCCGAACTCCCTGAGCTTCTCATCCACGCTTTCCCTTGAAGATGAGAAATAAACATCACTGGACTTTCCGCCCTGAAGCTGTGCACTGAATACCTTTTCCATATGAAAGAGAGTACTCCATGCAGGGCAAAAGAGCAAATCCAATGATGCATCAGGATTCAGAAAAGAAGGCCTGCATCAACTGTCTTCTGCTCTCCGCGGAGGACAGTTACAGTGACATCATCCACAGATGGCTTTCTCACACTGAGATCAGAAGAATTTCCATCAAATGATGCGATGATCCTGCCGCCCATTGCAGAACCGGAACGGACATCTGTAATGAGGACATCACCAGGTGCGCTCTTAGTGCCTAGGACTGATATGCCTTCAATCATAACCTCAGCTGCCCTGCCTGACTGATTCACAATGCGCACTGGGGCCGAATAAGCTGCAATAGCAGCGCTCTGTGTCTCTGTCACACCACAGGAACTGAACACAGAGTCCTTTATCGTCACAGACATTGCCCCATCTGCTTTCTTGTAGTCCAGATTGACAGGCACAGCGCACTCAGAGAACCTGCATCCGGATATCATAACCTTATCTGCAAAAGTGCTATGAATTGCAAGATCCGCATTGCTTGCAGTGCAGTCATTAAGCGTTATGCTGCTGAGGCTGCTGCCTGCCGGACTTGGACTGTCGAAGCGGAGCATCACAAGCTCTCCGGTGCTTTCCACAGGGCTCACTCCGCTGTTGCTGCACCCATTGAGTGTCATCCTCACATCATTCCCATCCTTAATGAGTTTTCCATCTCCCCATACAGTGAGATTCCTTGCATTGTTTATGATTATGCTGATCTCGCCATGCTTTGGGGGTGCACACCGTACCATATGTGCAGATTGCTATGTCGCAGTTTCCGAAATCTGCATTGTTCGCATTCACAGTGACACTGCCATTCACCTGCGGCTCATGAGCTCTGAATGAGATTTCGCTCTTCAGGACCTCCACTGGCTTTTCAGATCCATTATCTATCACATAATGCAGAGCAACTGGGAATGTGCTGAAATACTTAAGCCCGACACGCGCTTCAGCACTTTCAATATCAGATCTGTAATTGTGGCATTTCACGCACATTCCT
>CAKQTF010000115.1 GCA_934276695.1 uncultured Spirochaetales bacterium | reverse complement strand
ATATTAGGCGGTGCATTCGTTCCGACAATGCCGATGCACCCCTTTGAAGCAGCAATCCTTGAATAATATGATGCTGTACCGAAATGATTTGAATGATTCACAGTCGCGAAGCAGCTGCCACTGGCCTTTGCCTTCTCTATGCATCTCTCCATAGCAAACTTGCCACTGACCATTCCCATCTGGTTGTTTCCGTCGATCGCAATAGACGCAGCCCGCTCATCAATGATAATCGGACCGCCAGAATGGGCAACGACTCCAGTGCGGAGTCTCTTCATATAGTTTGTGATTCTTGAGACGCCGTGGGACTCCACTCCTGACAGATCAGCATCAACTAGGTTATCTGCAGTCACAAAGGCATCCTCACGCGACATCTTCTCTTTCATCAGGAGCTCAGTGCAGAATTCCCTGAGCTTATCTGGATCTACAATAAATGAAGCTGACATCTTAATCCTCTTTTATTATTCCTCCTCCGGAATGGAGGAGGTATTGTTATTGATTTGATTATTTGGAAGCAATGAATGTGTCGTAGGACTCCTGAAGCATCCTTGCCCAGTTATCCAGCATTTCCTTTGCTGTCATCTGTCCTGTCATGACATACTGTGATTCTGTATCCATCTCAGAGTAGATCTTGCTGACGTTCGGAAGGAACTTGTAAGACTTATAGTATTTTGTAGATGGATTAAGCAGCAGATCTGCAGCAGCCCTGAACCATGGCTTTGATGAAATCCATGAGGAAGTCTCAAGCACTGGCTTATAAACAGGGATTGAACCCCACAGCCTAGCATACTCATCAACCTGAGCACCTGTTGACATGAAAGCAATGAAATCCCATGCAACATCAGGATTCTTGCATGTGCTGCTGATTGTCATTCCGCCCGGCTGGATCATCAGGTTCATGGATTCACCCTTATCATTAAGAGGCATGCCCATTGCAGCGAATTTTGAGAGATCACCGCCAAATGCCTTATCGTGGTCCTCAGCAGATCCAAGGTTATGGATGATTATTCCAGCCTTTCCTGAATCAAAAGCAGCAGAGAGTTCTGTCCATCCATAGTTCAGATCACCTTCTGCAGTTGCCTTGCCATAGAGGCCGAAGTATCTCTCTACGAACTCAACATGCTTCGGATCATTAATCGTGCACTTTCCATTCTCATCGAAGAGGGAATCAATGCCTGAATATGAATACATCATCCTGTCAAGGAACTTTGATCCGCCAGATCCTCCACGGATTGCGACTCCGTATCTGTCCTTCGACTTATCTGTCATCTTGACAGCTGCATCAAAGAAATCCTCCCATGTCTTGATTCCATCAGGATATCCTGCTTCCCTGAGCCAGTCTGAACGTGTCCAGATTGTTGTTACGCTTATTCCGTTTGGAATATAGAGGATATGGTTCTCACCAGTGAGATCATATTCCTTGACTGTATCAATAGCGCTGGAAAGGATATTGTCCTTCTCTGTCCATGAATTGAAATAATCATCAAGAGCAATGATGTAGCCATTATTGTAGTGAGCGCTTACATCAGGACCTGAAGAAAGGAACACATCAGGACCTTCTCCTGCCTCATATGCAGCAAGAATCTTCTTTGATGCCTTATCAGGAAGGCTTGTGACCTTAATCACAACATTCGGATGAGCCTCCTCATAAGCCTTAGCCATAGCCTCAACATATGCTGTTCTCTCTGGTGTTGCATACTCCGACCAGAATGTCAGTGTGACCTTGGAATCAGAAGCTGCAGTCCCTTCCTTCGAGCCCTGTGCGAAGATGCATGGGGAAAGAAGCGCAAGAATCATCAAAACAATCAATCCTTTTTTCATTTTATTCTCCTTTTGACCCTTTCGGGAAAATCAACCTTTAACTGCTCCGGCATTCATTCCGGATACAAGATGCTTCTGAACATATGCAAAGAGCAGAATCGGTGGGATAAGCGCGATTATGCATCCTGCGGCAAGAGAAGCGTAGTTTGTGGAATACTCACCAACGAGATACTTGAGCCCAACAGAGATAGGGAACTTATCTGAATCAGTAAGAAGCGTATAAGACAGGAGATACTCATTCCAGCATGTTATGAATGCATACGCTATCACAGTTGTGAAGCCTGGCCTTACAGCTGGAAGGATTATCTTCGAGATAATCTGCGGTTTTGTGCATCCGTCAATTGCAGCTGCCTCATCTATCTCCTTCGGTATATTCCCGATGAAGCTCTTCATCATCAGGGAGTTATATGGAATGCCTGCTGATATGTGCAGCAATATGATTCCGAAGAGGCTATTTGAAAGGTGTGCTTTCGACATCATGATGAATATTGCCGTCATATTGAATGCAAGCGGGATCATCTGCGTCATTAAAAGCAGGACCATGAATATTCTCTTTCCCCTGAAGTTATATCTTGATAATGCGTATCCATTGAAAAGGGAAAGAACGCCTATGACGAATACAGCACCAACGGATGTGATTATGCTGTTCTTGAAGAAGCGGGCAAGATGGTTCTCCTGCCACACGTAGATGTAGTTCTTCAATGTTACCGGCTTCGGGAGGAATGAGAAAGGACCGCTTATGACAGACTGTCCATCCTTTAACGAGACCGAAAGAGCCCATAGAAGAGGAATTCCGATAAACAGAAGAAAGAGAATCATCGGAATATAGAGAACAAGTATCCTGACTGCGCTTTTCTTTGCTTTGATAGCATTCATTATTCGTTCACTCCTTTTCCGAAATTATTTGCCTTCAGATAGAAGACGACGTAGAAGGAAAGAATCAGGAACAGAATGACTGTCAATGCAGCTCCATACCCGTATTCCCCATTCTCTATTGATGTCTGGTACATATAGATAGGCAGAGTCAGAGTCTTTCTGACAGGGCCTCCGTTTGTCATTGTCATAATGAGATCCACCTGCCTGAACTCCCATATTGTTCTCATAAGAGTTGCAAATACTATGGATTCCTTCATACATGGGAGCGTAATCTTCCAGAAGCTCTGCCATGCATTGCATCCATCGATCCTTGCGGATTCATACAGCTCCGGGGAAATCCCCTGAAGCCCGCCCAATAGCGTTATCGTGAAGAATGGGATTCCTCTCCAGAGCTCTGCGATAGCAACTGATGGGAATGCTGTCCTGATATTCTGCAGCCATGCTCTTCTCAGCTCTGGCATGCCAATGATGTTCAGGAAGTTATTCAGCAGTCCGATATGCTCATTGTAGATAAGCATCCATAGCATTGTTGTCAGAACACCGGAGACAGCCCATGGAGCAAAGCAGAATGTCCTTACAAGTCCCCTTCCCTTGAACTTCTGATTCAGGATCAGAGCGAAGATCATGCCGAATACAAGCTGGCAGACAACCTCAACGATGACATACTTAAGGGAATTCCTTACAGTGACCCAGAATACAGGATCCGATGTAAAGATCTTCTTGAAGTTATCAAGGCCTATGAACTTCACATTCCTCGGGAACAGCCTATCGTAGTTCGTCACGGAATAGGCAAACCCCTTAACCATCGGATAGAGGCAGAATACACTGATGAATATAAGTGTCGGGAGTATCAGCAGAAGAGGAAATATGACCTTATCATGCCTGCTGTAGAAAGAAACTTCGGTTTTTTTTCTCATACAATTCTCCATGTCTTTTCTAGGTTATGGCCTGGCTGATGATAAATTAACCGAATGGAATATAGAAAAATGTTAATATTTTAAACATAACTATTATTTTTAATTGAAAAACCAAAGATTCCATGTTTCATTATTAAACATGAGAATAAAAGTCTTAGTCGTAGCTCCAAGCGAAGCCATTGGAGACATATTCAGAGAGAAAATGGGAAGTTTTCCAGAATTAGATCTGGAAATCAGAGTAGCAAACCTTGCGAATGCTGTGCCTCTTGTGCGCAGCGAGGCCGGAAAACATGACATTATCGTGGCAAGAGGCGAGACGGCCATGATAATAAAGAAGACAGCCAGCATTCCTGTTGTGGAGATCCCTATATCAGGCTTTGATATCCTATCCTCAATAACACAGGCAGAGCAGCTTAAGATGCCGATTGCAGTGATGGGCTATCCATCCATGACGAAGAATGCAAAGATAATAAAGGATATCCTTGACCTCAATATAGAGATATTCCCTATATCCCAGGCATCTGATATGGAGCATACGCTTCTGGAGATAAAGGATAAAGGCTACAGGATTGTCGTATGCGGAATGGGAGCTGCAAACTACATCGCACACAGTTTAGGCCTTAATCCGATAAGCGTAATGACAAGCCCTGACACAGTAGAGAACTCACTCAGGCGTGCCCTTTCTCTCGGGAAGCTTGTCGTGGAAGGAAAGAACAGCACAAAATTCTTCCTTCATCTCACTGAGATAAGCGGAAGGAAGTACATTGTATATTCACGTGACTATATACAGGTCTTCAATACATTCAGAAAAGACAGTGAAATCCCTGTGCAGATCTGTGAGAAGCTCCTTCCGAATGTGACTGCCGAGAGGCAGAATATAAAGCGCGTCAGCAATGGCATCCTATATGATATCGACCAGTCAGTCGTAAGCATCAATGAAGAGGAATACATCGTATTCGCATTCGATGAGAGCAAGTCAATACCTGCCCCGCAGAAAGGGGATATCAGGATATACAGCAAGGATACTGTGTATTCTGCATTCCTTGCCCCTTTCCCGCAGTTCGAAAACACATCAAAGGATACTCTTGGAATTGATATACCGTTCATAAGCAAGACCTCGCTGCCGATCCTGATTCACGGAGAGCCTGGAACAGGC
>CAKQTF010000114.1 GCA_934276695.1 uncultured Spirochaetales bacterium | reverse complement strand
ATCAGAGGCGCTGTTGAGCTCTCATATACCTCAAGCCTGTGCTTGATTGCTTCCGGCTTATCATCATCCCTCTGAATCAGAGGCTCTCCTGTCTCATCATCGAATCCTTCCTTTTTTGGTGGATTGGACACAATATGATAAGTCCGTCCAGTGCTTTTGCATACACGGCGTCCGGAGAGCCTTCTTATGATCTCATCGCCATCGAGAGTGAAATTAATCACAGCATCAACATCACTCATTTCAGAGAGAGCATCAGCCTGTCCGATTGTGCGAGGAAAACCATCCAGGATATATCCAGTCTTCGCATCATCATCCTGAAGCCTGTTCTCGACCATCTTTATCGTTATCTCATCTGGAACAAGACCGCCAGATGCAAGAATAGCGCTTACCTGCTTTCCGAGTTCTGTCTCGTTCTTGATGTTTGCTCTGAATAGATCGCCTGTTGAGATATGCGGAACATTCAGTGCAACTTTTGCCAATGCTGCTATTGTGCCCTTGCCAGCTCCCGGAGGGCCAAGAAATACTAGGTTCATTTATACACCTCTCTATTGATGCTAATATATCAAAAATAGCATTTATAGGTAAAGGACAACATTGTAAAGTGAATGCTTTTAAGGTATCCTTTCGCTAGGAGATTTTATGATGAATAAGATTGTGCTTCATGCTCATGATTTAGATGGATATCTTTTGGATAAAGATAAGGAAAACATAGATAGGATAACCAGACTGTATGATAAGTCCCTTGATGCATGCAGGAAGATTGAGAATGGAATTGATGCCGAAGAAGAGCTTGTCGATTCTGCGCGGGAGATCGGCACAAGCCTTGAAGCGATCTGTAAGGATAATTCAAGAATCCATGTATACTGCTTTGACACTCCAAATGAGATGCATGGGGAAGCCAGCCGCCTTATAGCTAAGCTACGCGATCCGAAGACCGGGCATGAGGAATTCCTTTATTACATACAGAGAGCATATGAGCTGATGTTCGCGCATACATTTGACAAAGGCAGAAAGCGCAGCCTTATTCAGATAACCCCTGTGACAAATCCATGCTGCAATTATGCAGTGCATAGGATCCCTGATATTGATGAAGCCGCGGCAAACAGTGTTCTCTGCGTTATGCTCAGAGGAGCTCTGCTGCCATCGATGATCATCGCAAAGGAACTGCAGGAGTATTCATCAAATGATGTCACTCCTCCTTTTGCTCTCTTTAAGATAAAGAGAGATGAATCCAAAAAAGAGACGAATATGGATTATATCCTGGATCTTGACAGATCATTCTTCAGCCTTAAGAATCTTGATGGAAAGGATCTTATCTTCGCAGATCCAATGAATGCAACAGGCGGCTCGCTTGTTACTATTGTCAAGTATCTCAAGGATAATGGGATCAAACCGAAATCAATCAAGTTCATCAATGTCATATCAGCACTTAAAGGTGCACTGCGCATCACACGTGCCATAGAGAATGCTGAAGTCTATACGCTATGGATGGATCCAGTTCTGAATGAATCTGCATATATTCTCCCAGGACTTGGCGATGCAGGAGACAGACTCAATGGCGTTGATGCAGGGCCAGAACCAAGGAACATGATCCAGCTCATCGCTGATTATGGCTCGACAATCGTGAATCTATACCGTGATCAGGTCAAGGAAATTGAGAAGACTGTTCTTGGCTGATCTAGCTATCATCCTCCTGCTTCTCATCTCATGTGCCACAGCAGGCAATGAGAGGCAGGTTCTGAGTGATGCAGAGCAGTATGATACGGAGATGAGGGCTGGATATCTTGGAATGCACTATTCAGAGTCGTCCGGATATGAGCTCTCGTATAACTATGCCTATTACCTTATCCAGGATGGGGATTTTGAGCAGGCAATGGAAGTTGCAGAGCATTCAATCATTGCTTTCCCTGATATGATACGTTTCCACTATCTCAAAGCTTATATTGAGAAATCTGAGATGAGGCTGAATTCCTATGAGAAGACGCTTCTTGGAATCCTGGACTTCAACCCAGGAGACCAAATTGCGAGAGACGGTCTTCTGACGCTGTATTCCCAGATGCGATACAAGGAAAAGGCAATAAGCATGGCATATGATACACTCAGGCTCTACCCTGAGGACAGAAAAGCACTTTCAGTCCTCGCAGAATACTCCGATTTCTACAAAGCAGTAGCAGGAGAGCCTACAAGGAATGAAACAGTGCGCTCACAACGGAAGAAGACTGTGCTTATTCCATACAACAGAAGCTTCTTTGAAGCAGTAAGCGAAATTAATGATATTGAGATCAGCAGGTGATGAATTTTGCGGTTTCTGCCCTAACAAGGGAATCACATAATTCATTCCCTTCAATTCCTGCATGCCCTTTGACCCATGTCCAGGTGACATCAATCCTTTCATTAAGACTATCAAGCTCAAGCCAGAATTCCTTATTCTTAACAGGATCTCCTCCCGCAGTCTTCCATCCCTTCTTCTTCCAGCCATGGATCCATGTAGTTATGCCATTTCTCACATACTGGCTATCTGTACGGATCTCAGCAGCATCGTATCCTGCATCGATTGCAAAACGAAGTGCATTAATAACTGCAGTGAGTTCCATTCTATTGTTTGTCGTGCTCTCGCTTCCTCCTGAGCTTGAAGCAAGGTTAACGCCTCCTTCATATGCCGCAAATGCCCATCCTCCAGGGCCAGGATTACCGCTGCATCCTCCATCTGTGTATAAAGTAATCATCCACGTGCTCCAGTGTTCTTTATTATATGGTAGCCGAACTGCGTTCTGACAGGTCTTGAAACCGATCCTGTCCCCATACGCCTCACAGCATTCTCAAACTCTCTGACCATCTGGCCCTCTCCGAACCAGCCAAGGTCACCCCCTTTGCTCTTTGACGGACATGTAGAATAAGCTCTTGCCAATGAATCGAATGATTCCCCAGCTTTTATCCTATTATATAGCTTCTCAGCTGTTGCCTGATCTCTTACAAGTATATGGCTTGCTCTGAATTCCATATTATCATCTCCCTAAAATCATAGATCTGTAGCTTCTGTTCTCAATATCGCCCTCAGAGAGCGAGAACTGATGCAGAAGCCTGTGCAGCTTTATAGCAGACTCAGACAGAAGCTCCTCGGAGGAATCAAAAGGAAGAAGGATCTCCATTTCCAGGAACCACCCTATATCATTAACCTTCAGAAGTTCAATGTGCGTGCCATCATATGTCCACTCATACCCTTTCTTGAGCTTTATGAAATACTCTTCATATCCTAAAGCCCTGAAGAACATGACAGCATTATCATACTGATCAAGCCCCAGCTGTATCTCATACTCAAGGTTATTCTCACCAGCTTCATTCTTTGAGTTCTTCTTGGCAGTGAATTCCATATGGTCATTGAATCTGCGTATTCTCAGAGCCGGATGAACGCTATCCCCAACCCTGAAATACTGATCTGCTTTGTCTACAGCCTTTCCCTCACCTGCTATGCTCTCGATAACCGAACGGACTGATGATGGATCAGCAGCATGTGCCTTTAGCTCTATCTCTCTCATCGTGTTATTATGCTCCTTGCTATTTCCATGGAAAAATCATCGACCTGAACGATCTAGGACCAACCTTTTCCTTTTCCTCATAAAGAAGCTCTGACCATGGGATCTTACGCCTATCTGCATCAGGATGCTCCTCAAGATAATCATATTTGAACATCAGGAGCTTCATTGCATCCTGTGCTCCAAGCATATAACCTGATATTCCAGGAATCAGTCCCATCACAAATACTGATACTGCCACAACAACGATGTTGTATACAAAGTAGAAAAGAGTGAACAGCAGATTGTCTGAGACGATTATAAAGCATTTTTTAAGCGTCTTGAACGGTCTGTCTCCAGGCAGCAGATTCATCAGAGGGAAATAATATGGCAGAGCAAGAAGCAGAATCACAAGAATCCACATAAGCACGACGACAAGCACTACTGTGATCATATTATCCACCGCAAGATAGAATGGTATGACATAAAGACACATCAGAAGGATAAAAAGGCATATACCGAAGAAAAGCAGGCTATGTCTGATGTTGTTCCTTATTCCAAGGGCAAAAGCAGACCATGTATCCCTTTCATAATCAGAGTAATTATGCACAGCCCCTGCAGTACCGCCAAGAAGGATACAGGCTGCAAGCAACACGATAGCCAGAAGAGCCACTGTCAGTGCAAAGCTGATATCTGAGAGCATCAGCGCTCCGATTCCGCATAGAAGAAGTACAGTATAAATAAGATTCTGAAGGACAAGACCTATCAGATTATCCCAGCCATCAAAAAAAGCCTTTTTAATGAAAAAACCAATCATGTGTATAATTTAGCTTTTAATCAAACTCCATTCAATAACCATTTTTTATCTTTTGCAGATGCTAAATTAATATCCATTGAGCATTTTAAATAGATAAAAAGATTTAAACATGTATTCTTTCTAAAAAATTATATAACTTTTATATTTACATTAAAAAAAAACCATGTTATTTATATTAATAGGATATTAAATGGCTATATGCCAGGTTGCCTACAAGAAGAGGAACTGATCCGAGTCGTTATCTGAGCAGTCAGCTGACGCACACCCCCACTATGGACCTCCCTAGTGGGGCTTTTTTATTCATAATAAATACAGAAAAAACTTTATTTTTGAATATTTATGCAATAAATCTATTGATTTTTTTAAATATATATGCAGAATACACAATCGATAGGAGTTTCAGTAAAAATGAAAGAAAAAGTGATTCTTGCTTATTCTGGTGGCCTGGATACATCTGTTATCCTCAAGTGGTTATCTAATAAGGGGTTTGATG
>CAKQTF010000113.1 GCA_934276695.1 uncultured Spirochaetales bacterium | reverse complement strand
CCTTCATAACGCCCTCCTTCTGATCTCGCTGAACACAGGAGAGAGCATGACTCCCCTGCGTCTTTCCCTTTCCTTTCTCTTTGATTCGTATACTGCATATGATGCGATGTCAGTCGCGCTCTTCGCAGAAGTGAAGAACTGCATTCCGCCAAGCATCAGGCCAAGGAGCAGCGATGCAAAGAGATCTCCAGATCCAGGATATGAGATTCCTATATCATCAAACTGGAATATCCTGTAGCCATTGCTGTCGTATGCGATATTTGCAAGACCTACCGTAATCGGAACACTTGTTATGACACCAATTTCCGGGCCAAGGTGTCTTACAGCATCAGTAAGCTCACAGATCCCGGCATTGGACAGCCTACCAACATGATCAAAGCCTGTAAGCAGCCTCGCCTCTGTATAATTCGGAGTGATCATAGAAGCAAGCCTGACAAGGTGCTTCATGCTGTCAACAGAGTCCTGCCCCATCGTCTGGTAAAGGGCTCCATTGTCCCCAAGGACAGGATCAACAAGAGTGAATGCACCATAATGCCTTATCATATCCTCGACTATGCAGATCTGATCAGAGGAGCCAAGATAGCCTGAATACACAGCATCGAAACCAAGTCCTAGCTTCTCGTGCATCATGAATATGCTTCTCATCGAATCCGTGAGATCCTGGACGAACAGAGAATCAAACCCATCTGTCTGCGTTGACAGAAGTGAAGTCGGGACTGATGAGCACTCCGAGCCAAGCGATTCTAGGACCGGAGCTACAACGGAAAGAGATGATTTGCCATAGCAGGACAGATCATGGATTGCAAGGACATCTGACATACATCAAGATGATAAGCCAAAGCCCATCAACTAGCAATATAGCCTCTGGCTCAGATCAGAGAGAGAAGCCTGCAATCGCAGCGCCTATTGTCGGTGACGAATCAACATTTATCACATCGTAGTAGCGTCTGTGCTTCTTCCTGAGGATCAGGTCAAGATACATCCTTGTATAGAACTCAAGTCCCTCTGTCTTATAGAATGTCGTACCGTCTGCATTGATCACAACAGGATACCTCGGCTCGGTCCCCTTACCGCTCTTTATCACAGCAGCAGAGAGATTGATTGCTGTGAGCTTTGCAGCCCTCTCTATTATCGAAGAGAGGATGGTATAAAGCGCTGTGGCATCATCCTCGCAGCCTTCAACACAGCGCACAAGGTCATAGTCCATGTTATGCGGCATCTCAAGATAGTTCGACATCCTGGCTGTCGTTAGCTTATCTATCTTATGATAGCGCTCTGCGAAAGCCCCGGACAGCACACCCTCTGCAATGGCATTCTCTATCACAAGAGCTGCGAACGGGCCAAGATATGCACCGGAGATCTTCTTCTCCATAAAATACTTATCCGGATCATTCGTACCATTCAGAAATACATCATCAAGATCGCCAGCATGAATACTGAAATTACCTGATTCAACGTTGATTATCTGGGAGCCATGCTTAACAGCTCCAAGCTTCCTTATATTCCCATTCTCCTCAATATAGGCTGTATTAGTGCCTGTACCAAGAATAAAGCCAATATAACTCGATGCATTCTCTCCCCTCGCAGCCTTAGCAGCAAGAAGAGTCGCAACTGTATCATTTATTACTGCTACCTTCTTACCTGAGCAGTCATGGCCTCTTCTCCCAAGCTCTGCCAGAAGAGAACTTCCAAGGCGTGTGCCAATCACTTCCGGGGCTTTGATCTCCTTTGAGAAAAACAAAGGGATCCCATCATGATCATCGGTGATATCAGCTGCATAGGAGAAGCAGAAACCGATTCTGTCAGCCTTGTCAATCAGGCGCTCAACATTATCAGCAAGGACGGAATAGAACTCTGCAGCACTGACTTCCTTCTTAAGGCCTGGCATGCTGACCTTCCTGAAATCGGATATCATAGGCTTCTTGTCCGCATCGAATGTCACAAGGCATGTCCTGAAATTAGTGCCTCCGGCATCAAGGACAATGACGCTTTCCCCGCTTATCACATTGCCATCAGCAGATATATGAGTCGGGATCATAGGCTGAGAGCCTGTTCCATCCAGCCCCTTCTCCATCTCGCTGAGGAAGAAGCCCAGCACCTCATCCTCATCTATGCATGATGCGCTTAGCTTATGCCTAAGCAGAAAAGACTCTGTCCTGTCCATAGTCACCTCCTAAACTGCCAATGCAACCTCAATCAGAGGAAACGAATACGGAACGCCGTCAATAAAAAGACCAAGGCACTCCGCAATGAGTTTTCCTCCGCCCTGTCCCCTGATCCCTACAGAGCCTGAGACAGAAGCATTGCCATTCAGCATTCTATCATAAATGACAGTATCAAATGCAATCACCATATCAATACTTTCTGTCTTTCCGATGAGAAGAGATGACAATGATATATCGCGTCCGCCTTCAATGCTGATCCGTCCGCTTACTATGAAATCCCCAGGCCGGATGTTCTCACTGCCGATGGCTGCCACAGCCTTCTCTGCAAATGGCCGCGTAACAGATAAAGGAAGGAATCTCAGCGCCCCCTTTCTTGTAAGAAGGATATCACGGAATGATCCCAGGTCTGCATTCTCAAGGACAATGCCATAAGGTATGAATGAATCATCAGATTCAATAGTCACGCCTGGAAGCTCAACAGGAGAAAGAGCTGCATATGATGCAGCAGCAGAGAGGCATAAGGCCCTTGCATGCCTGACAAGCACAGGGACATCACCGGGAGATACTGCATAAAGGCTGAGCGGCAGTAAGACCATTATGATAAGAAGAAGCCTTTTCATATCGATATATTAACACAGAATGAAAGAAGCAGGCCTTCTAAGCCTGCCTCTTCAAGTCCGATCAGGATGCTGATCAATAAGCTGCGTTAAGCCATGTGATGCCGTCAATCTGACCGACAAAATAAGGTGCGGACTGAAGCTCTGATTCATGGAATGCCCCATCATGGACAGCGTTGCCCTGCACTGCTGCGAATGAATCATAAAGATCAGCGTTGGTTGCTGTCTTTCCATTCACTGTGAATGCAGAGAGATCGAACACCTCAAGAGATCCATCAGCAAGAGCCTTCTCAGCCTTAGCCATTGCCTCTGCTGTGCCTGGAGCTGCGATTGCTGTGTTCAGCTCTGTCACGACAACTTCTCCGTCAGCCATTGTGCCGACATAGTCATGAGGATTGCCCTTTCCCTCAATCTCATTCTGGATGAAATCGTGGAAATACTTTGTCCAGTCAATCCTGCATGAGAGAAGAGATGCAGCAGGTGCGACCTTTGTCATGTCGTTGTTGTAGCCTGTATGGAATACACCGTTCTTCTGTGCTGTTGTAGCAGGTGTTGTGTTATCTGAATGCTGGCTGATCATCTTTGCGCCCTTATCGATGAGGGACTCTGCAGCCTCTGCCTCAAGAGTAGGATCAGACCATGAGCCTACGAATGAGACCATCATTGTTGCACTTGGGCATACGCTCCTTGCACCAAGGTAATATGCTGTCATCCCTGACACAACCTCTGCAAATGAATATGCGCCTACATATCCGATCACGGCTTCCTCAGGCTTGATCGAACCTTCATCTATCATCTGCTGAAGCTTCATTCCTGCAGCAACGCCAGCAATGTAGCGGCCTTCATAGATCCTTGCAAAGGCATTATATGTATTATCCCTTCCATCAATCTGCGAATTGCAGTTTGTAAGAGAAATGAACTTAACCTCTGGGAATTCATCAGCTGCCTGCTGCATATACTGCTCAAAGCCATATGAGTTATCAAATATGATTGAGCATCCTTCAGCTGCAAGCGCAAGGTTCGCATCCACGCATCCGGCATCCTCTGCGATATTCCTCTTAACTGACAGTGATACATCGTAGCCTTCAGCCTTAAGCTGATCGATTGCAGCATTCATGCCGTTCATGAAATTGTAGGTGTAACCCTGATCATTCTCATCACCTATCACAACAAAGCCGATCTTAGTTGCTGAGCTAGCAGGTGCTGCAGACTCCTTTCCGCCCTGTGCGAAAGCTGAAAGGCACACCAGAAGAACAAGAGCAAGAGCAAATGTCTTTTTCATATCTGTTTCCTCCATAATATAAATATAGTCACAAGACTAAATACCCATTACCATATGAGGCATTACACCCCATTTCCAGATCACCGGTCCTCTCTGAAATAATTCACGCCAAGCGATGCAGGCGGCTGCTTATCCCGGCTCTTCCTCATGCTTGTGATCACAAGCACGACCACAGTCACAACATATGGCAGTATCTTATAAAGCTCTGTAGGGATCCCCTTGATTATAAGACGCATGTAAAGTATCTTAAGCGCACCGAACAGCACAGCTCCCCAGATGACATTAAGAGGCCGCCACAGGCAGAATATGACAAGTGCGACAGCAAGCCAGCCTATTCCTGAGAGCGAATGCTCTGACCATGTGCATCCGCCTGTCGTCATCACATACACCATGCCGCCTATAGCTGATATGCCACCGCCGACCGCTGTAGCTATATAACGGTATCCTGTCATGCTGATCCCGGCAGCATCAGCTGTCACAGGAGACTCTCCGACAGCCCTAAGATAGAGGCCTGTCCTTGTCTTCTCAAAGAACAGATGCATACACACAGCAAGGATGATCGCAATGTAGAAGAATGCTGTCTGCTCGAATAGGATAGGCCCTACAACTGGTATATCCTTCAGGAACTGAGGCATCGGCTCCATTGAGAATGCATTCTTCATCGTATTCGAAAGCGTCACAAAGCCTCCGACCTTATGCCTCATGAACTCACCTACGAATTTTGCAACACCTGTTCCGAGGATTGTGAGCGCAAGGCCTGTAACATTCTGGTTTGCC
>CAKQTF010000112.1 GCA_934276695.1 uncultured Spirochaetales bacterium | reverse complement strand
TGCTCATACCTGTTAATCTCTGCGATAACATAGTCGTTGGTGTATCCGATTATTCGATTGCAAGGCTTATGGGCTCTCTGGAAGAAGAGCTTGCCAGAATACTGGAAAAATAAACGAATGCTATCAGGAAGATAGCCATCCCCTCTGCAGCGGGTATGGGATCATATGGTTGTGCTGAGTGCAGAGAATATTGTCTTTTCATATGACAATAGGAATACATGCCTGGATAATGTCAGCTTTTCTTTGGGAAAAGGTGAGTTTGCTGCTGTCCTTGGGGCAAATGGCAGCGGGAAGTCAACGCTTGCCAGAGTGCTTGCTGGTTTCCTGGCGCCTGATTCCGGTTCTGTTATTTACCATGGGATAGACAGAAAGGACTTAAGGCGCAGGGTAGCAATAGTATTCCAGAATCCGGATAACCAGTTTGTTGAGCGCACAGTATACAGTGAGCTTATGTTCATATGCCGTAATCTGTCGATTCCTGGCTCTCATGGCAGAATATCGGAAGTGCTTGGGGAAGTAGGCCTCTCCGGATTTGAGAAGCGTGATCCATCAACGCTCTCCGGAGGCGAGAAGGCAAGGCTTCTCATTGCATCTGCGATAATCCGGGAGCCTCAGGTGCTGATCCTTGATGAGTCGTTCTCAATGCTTGACCATGATACTGCCTCTTCATGCATCTCGCTTATAATGAGGCTCCGCAGTGAGCTTTGTATGTCTGTTGTGCTCATAACGCACAATATAGAGGAGGCCCTTGGTGCTGACTCGGTATATCTGATGCGCGGAGGGCGTGTGGTATGCTCTGGGACTCCCGATTCAGTCATGCGTGATGCTGATGCTCTTTCTGATGCCGGGATCACTCCTCTTCGGGCAACGCTTTTTGCATCAAGGCTCCGCATCAGGCCGTCTAGGCTTCCTCTGGATGCAGATGAGCTTCTGGAGGTTTTATGTTGCTAGAAGCGAAGAATATATATAAAAAATATAGTTCTGGATTCAGAATAGAAAATATAAGCATAAGTCTGGATAAAGGTGAATCCATTGCAGTGATGGGAAAATCCGGATCCGGGAAATCATCGCTTCTGCGCCTCCTCTCCCAGATGGATGCTCCTGACTCTGGCTCTGTGATTTATAAAGGCGTGGAGCATAGTAGCGCTCTCCTTGCCGATCTCGGGTATATATTCCAGTTCCCTGAGCGCCAGCTGTTTGAAAAGACAGCAGCGCTTGATATAGCTTTTGCCCTCAGGCATTCAGGTCTTTCTGAGGATGATGTACAGGAAAGGGTGCTTGATGCATCCAGGCTCTCAGGCTTCCCTGATAGCCTGCTGCATAGGAATCCATTCACCCTTTCAGGCGGAGAGGCCAGGAAGGCTGCGCTTAGCGGGATTTACGTGAAGGATCCTGAGCTCTTCATTCTGGATGAGGCATCAGCTGGGCTTGATCCTGTCTCGAGGGAGCGTTTCATGCAGACAATAATGGATTTCAGGGGAAAAGGAGCAGGGATCATTGCTGCCACGCATTCCTCTGATGAGGCTGCGTCATTTGATAAGATCCTGGTCCTTGAGAATGGGAGGTCTGTATTCTTCGGCAGTGTCTCAGATGCATTCTCTTCATCAGAGATGGCAAGATCAGTCACGCTCGAGCCTCCGTTTGCGCTTGCGTTCTCAGAGAAGCTCAGGGCAAGAGGAATTGATGTTCCGCTTACATACAGGGAGGCAGAGCTTCTGGCAGCTCTGGATATGCTGAATGGATAGGCTTGCTCCTCTTTCTGTCTTCTCTTTATTCATATCTGCTCTGGTATCTGTTCTCTCGTCATCGTCAGTTGCAGGCCTTGCTGCATCGATGGCCATCGCTCTTGCGGCTGCCTGTATCAGCAGATGCAGTATACGGAGCGCAATGCGCTCTTTCTTCTCCCTCTGGCCTCTGGCTCTGATGATAGTCCTGATGAATGCTGTCTTCTATTCCTCCGATGGCGCTGCCTTACGTGTCTGGTTCATATCCCTGTCACTTGATGGGCTTCTGGCCGGGCTCAGGATTGTCCTGAAGCTCATGTATGTCACATTGCTGTCTGAATCACTCTCCTCTGCGCTTTCTGAGTCTGAGCTGAGGGATGCGATAGGCGTGCTTATATTCCCACTGGGCTTTCTAGGTATCCCTACAGGGGATCTCTCGATGATAATAACGCTGTCTCTGCGCTTCATCCCGCTTCTTAAGGAGGAGTGTGACAGCATCATCTATGCTGCACGGGCACGCGGTGCATCAGTTCGCGGAAAGGGGATTTTCCGCCGCAGCCGTGAGCTTTTTCCTCTTGTCATCCCGATCTTCATAGCTGTCTTCCGGAGGGCTGATGAGCTCTCCCTATCAATGGAGTCAAAGGGATGGAAGAGCGGGATGAGGGCAGAGTGGACTGACCCGTGCCTCAGATGCGCTGACTATGCTGCATTGATTCTGTCTGCAGGCCTTATGGCTTTATGCATATATCTAAGGATAAAAGGAGTTTTCTGATGAAGAACAACGAAATGACTGGTATCAAGAAGACTGTTGTGACAGCCTTGATGACCGCACTTGCAGTGGTGCTGCCGATGGCATTCCACTCAATCCCTAATGGCGGATCCATATTCTGCCCAATGCACCTTCCTGTGCTGCTCTGCGGCCTTGCCTGCGGTCCTTTCTATGGCGCTGCTGCAGGTATCCTCGGACCTGTATTCTCATCTCTTCTGACAGGCATGCCTGGTCCGGCATACCTTCCGACTATGGTAGTTGAGCTTTTTGCGTATGGGCTCTTTGCAGGGCTCTTCATGAAGCTGTTCAGGACAGGGCATCTCTATGCTGACCTGTACATATCCCTGTTCCTCTCGATGCTGATAGGAAAGATAGCAGCAGGAGCTGCAAGGGCTCTGATCTTCGCACGCGGCCATTACACGTTCGCATCCTGGTTCACAGGATACTTTGTGACAGCACTTCCTGGTCTTGCTCTGCAGCTCATTCTGATTCCTTCCATAGTATTTGCCCTTGAAAAAGCAGGCCTTATTCCTGCAAGATATCCACAGAAGGAGGCCTGATGGCATTCAGAGAAGCCTTGGATGAACAGCTAAGGCTGCATAAAGCGATGCAGCCAGCAGACATTGTTAAGCTGCTTTATCAGAGCATATATGGTAAGGAGCACTTACTAAGCTCGGATACAGTAAAGTATTTCTATGAAGAATATAGAGATACTCCAGTAACTGATGAGCCTTTGCATGAAACTGTCTCAGATACTGCAATCCGTGTGAATCTCGGCGCATGGAAGCGGGAGGGACTTTCGTCAGCCTGGCTTATTAATATGTTCATGCTCAATCAGCAGGACTTCTTCCCATCTGATGATGGGCTTTTCCTCTCATCCCTTCATGATGTGCGCTCCTGCCTTGCATGCGGCAATGCTCCCTTCCCGGTTTCTGAGTGGGATAGGTTTGAAGCGGAATATCTTGGCGGAGGGATCCGGCCTCTGCACCACAGCAGTGCATACAGATCCTGTGAGATGCCACATTACAGGGTTCTCCCTGCAATTGACCTGGCAGTGATCAGGATCCTTTCTGAGATCAGGAAGACTGGAGCCTCTGTGATAGCCATTGATGGCCGTGCTGCCTCTGGCAAGACGACAGTGGCAGGAATACTCTCTGCCGCCTTAGGCGGAGCAGGGATTGTAAGGATGGATGACTTCTTCCTTCCTTATGGGATGCGCACATCAGAGCGTCTTTCATCCCCTGGAGGCAATGTGCATTATGAGAGATTCGCTGCGGAGGTCCTGCCTTATATAAGAGGAGGTTCAGAGTTCTCCTATGGCCGGTTTGACTGCAGCTCTGGTTCTGTGAACAGCCGTATACATGTCCCCTCCGGAGAGTACAGGATCGTCGAGGGCTCATATTCAGCGCATCCTGCGTTCGGGATCTACTGGGATCTTCTTGTATTCTCCGATATATCGTATGAAGAGCAGCTCCGGCGTATAGAGAAGAGGAATGGCAAAGAGATGGAAGAGCGCTTTATAAGTGAATGGATACCTATGGAAGAGCTCTATTTCTCATCTTTCGGAATACGCAGCAAGGCCTCTCTGATCCTGTGAAGTATTGACCATCCGTGCCTGGTAATCTACCATCGTATGCATGTTGGATATAATTACTCTCGGAGATGATGTTCTCCGTACAGAATGCACGGATGTCAAAGAGTTTGATTCTGCACTCAGCATGCTTGTTGATGCTATGTTTGAGACTCTGGAAGAAGCTGATGGCGTCGGGCTTGCAGGTCCGCAGGTTGCTGTTCCGAAGAAGCTTTTCGTTGTCCATATACCTGGAGGCGAGAAGCTTGCCTTCATAAATCCGGAGATTGTTGAGACAAGCATAGAGGAAGGCCCTTATGAGGAAGGCTGTCTTTCAATCCCTGGCGTTTATCATGATGTGATAAGACCGCTGAAGGTCGTGGTCCAGGCCCAGGATGTGAAGGGGAAGCCATTTACTGTGAATGCTGATGGGCTTCTTGCAAGGGTTATCCAGCATGAGAATGACCACCTTCATGGAAAGCTGTATATCGATCATCTATCAGATAAGGAAAAAGAGAAGATGATACGCATCTATGAGAAGAAGAACAGGAAAAGGAAGAAGGATTGAGGATTCTATTTGCTGCAACAGGTGAGATTGCGCTGCCTCTTCTTGATGCGCTTGCAGAAAAGGGGCTTATTGCGGCTGTCATGACTGCGCCTGATGCTCCTGGAAAGCGGGGCAGGACGCTCATACCATCCCCGATTAAGGTGAGGGCCTTGGAACTTGGCCTTCCTGTCTATACTCCTGAGACGCTGAGGACAGAGGCCCGGACCAGGG
>CAKQTF010000111.1 GCA_934276695.1 uncultured Spirochaetales bacterium | reverse complement strand
CTGCAAGATAGCTTGTACAGCCATTTGCTGCGACTGCAATCCTGCTCTCGCCACGGATCACCTGATGCGCGACCTCAATCATCGCGATCAGAGCAAAGACCTGCTGCGCAGCAAGAATCCGGGCACGGCGGTTCCTCTCTGAGTAATAAACAAGATTTCCTCTGTCACCATCATTGTCCGGAACATAGCCTAGGATGAAATCAGGATCTGCTTCATGCATTTTCTCAAGGGTGCGTCTGCATAGCTCAAGATTATCACCTTCAGGGACAATGCCGTGCACAACCTGTCCTGGGACATTATTCACTGCATGGACCTTTATCCCATGCTTTCTCATGAATCCAACATCAATTGATGCAGACCTTGCAGACCCGTTGAACTCAGCGACAATGCCGATGCCAGGAACACTCTCAGGAACAGCTTCAGCGGTCTTTATCACAAAATCCTCATAAAATGAAAGAGAATCTCTTTTGACAGTCGCTGATGCCCGGAGGATCCCATCCTCTCCATCAGTGGATTTCAGGAATGCTATAATGCGGGATATCCAGTCCTGATCAGAGATCAGATCACGGAATATCACCTCAACAGCCTTTGCATCATCCGAGCCAAGGACACCGCCATTTCTTCCGAACTTGTATCCATTATGCCCAATTGGATTATGTGATGCAGATATATAGAAAAAACCATCGAAGCCATTATTGGAATACGCCATAACTTCCGGAGCAGAAGCTGTTGCGGCAAATGAGACTTCAGCGCCAAGCCCTGAAAAAGCCCTTATAGCAGATTCTGAGAGCACAACACCAGTGGGCCTTGCATCACGCCCTACGAGAATCCTTGGCCTATGCTTTCCAAGGAACCTTAAAAAAGAGGCTGCGGCCAGAGCGCATAGGACAATATCCTCATCAGCAGCATCCGGAGACGGATCATTCTCATCTGCGGAAAAAGCAATGATGGCCCTCCAGCCTGAAACAGAAAGGATATACTTCTGCAGTGTCTTTTCCAGTAGATCTGATGTGATGCTCTCCCCGCGGAGAATACTGCCACCTGGCTTTCCAAGATACTCGCCTGTTCTCTGATCAAAATAAGCATTCATATTAGAAGGATAATTCCTTGCAGTGAATTAAAGCAATAAAAAATCCTTAGGAAAGAAATCCTAAGGATAAGATGCGGCCGAGAGAACTCGAATCTCCAAGCCCGTTAAAGCACTAGCACCTCAAGCTAGCGTGTCTACCAATTCCACCACGACCGCATTTGCCGTACGCTTCATCCGTACCTTCTGCACTATACATTAAAACTCGTTACTCAGTCAACATGGTTTAGCAAAAAACATGCATAAAATGATAAATCCCCAAAGAGGTTGGTCTTTGGGGATCAAACCTAAGCTGCAAACCAGGAACCTATTGCAGCTAAGGCATATCACATAATCACATAATAATGTGAAGATGTAATATATGTTGCATATTCATGCTATGCTCTTAATCAGGAGTGATTACTGCAGATGAACAGAAGAGAATCAGAATATGCTGAAAAGCTATCAAGAATGATACAGTGTGAGACAGTATCTGTTAAGGATGTCCCGAACAAGGAGAAATTCGACCATTTCCATGACGTCCTGAAAGAGCTGTTTCCTCATGTCTTTGCAGATGGGGAAGTGACAGAGATAGACTCTTCCCTTCTCATAAGGATAAAAGGAAAGACAGATGGTAATCCTATTCTCCTGATGAGCCATCAGGATGTAGTCGCAGCAGAAGGAGAGTGGTCTTATCCACCATTTTCCGGGCATATCGATGATGAAGGCAATATCTGGGACCGGGGAACAGTTGATACAAAAGGTGCTCTCTTCTGTATTCTACAGACAGCAGAGGAGCTCCTCGGAGAGGGATACACACCAGATGTTGATCTGTATATCGCATCATCATCCACAGAGGAAGTCGCAGGGACTGGAGCTCCGAAGACAGTGGAATACCTGAAGGAAAAGGGAGTGCATCTGCAGTTCCTTATGGATGAAGGCGGCATGATCAAGGAAGAGCCTATGAAGGGAGTGAAAGGCAGGTTCGCCATGATCGGAACGCTTGAGAAAGGAACAGGGAATATAAGATTCGTAGCCCATTCAAACGGAGGCCATGCTTCAGCACCGGGGCATGAGACGCCATTAGTCAGGATCGGAAGATTCATGACTGAGATTGAAGACCATGACCCGCTTGAAGCAAGAATGAGCCCGACCGTGCAGGAGACATTCAGACGTTTCGGGCCATATACAAAAGGATTCCAGGGCTTTGTATTCAGACATGCAAAGCTCTTCAGCCCTATTCTCAACAGAATCCAGCCGAAAGCGAATCCGCTTGGCGCAGCAATGATAAAGACAACAAGTGCATTCACAATGGCAAAAGGCTCAGATGGGCTCAATGTCCTTCCAGCAGAAGCATATGTGAATGCTAATATAAGATTCATCCAGCATGAAGGCGTTGCAGCTACAGAGGAGAAACTCAAGAAGATAGCAGATGAATATGATATCGAGATGGTCCCACTGGAATGCAAGGAACCGCAGGCCCCTGTGGATTTCAATGGAAGTGCGTTCAGGCTCGTCGAGGAGACTGTGAAGGAAATATTCCCTGATGTAGTACCTGTCCCATATGCAATGACAGGAGGAACAGATGCATATTTCTACTACCCTGTCACTGAGAATGCAATACGCTTTGCGCCGCTTGAGATCAACGAACAGCAGTACAGAAGCATTCATGGGAAGAATGAGAACATCAATGCATCATGCCTGCCGAAGGGCGTTGACTTCTACAAGGCTATAATAAGAAAAGCAAGATAGAAAGCAGCTTTCTGCCTATGTTCTCCTGCTGTGACCATAATCCTAGGAGGACATAGGGCATATGCCTGCATATCTTATCAGGCTTCCTGATGCTTTGGCCTTATATTATGTAAACAGACTTCTCTCTGGCTTCCTGAAGCACTTCATCCGGCCAGATCGAGGCCTGGACTTCTCCTATGTGGGCTTTGTGAAGAAGGAACATGCAAAGCCTGGACTGCCCTATTCCGCCTCCGATTGTCTGAGGGAATTCCCCGCCAAGCAGCCTCTTATGCCAATACAGGCCAGCACGGTCCTCGCACTCCCTTATCCTCAGCTGTCTCAGAAGAGCACCCCTGTCAACTCTGATTCCCATGCTGCTGAGTTCCAGATTTGATCCACGCACCCTATCCCAGACGATTATATCTCCATTGAGGCCATTATGGCCGCATGAGGTCTCTGTTGACCAGTCATCATAATCAGGAGCACGGCCGGAATGCGGAGGATTGCCGAATCCAATTCCGATCAGGAACACAGCACCATACTTTCTTGCCAGTTCATACTCACGCTCATTAGGTGTCAGATCAGGCCACATGGCAGCGGCATCCTCAGTGTGTACGAAAGCAATCTCCTCTGGAAGATAATCATCAAGCTCAGGAAATGATTCAGATAATAGGAATGCAGTCCGCTTGATTGCGCTGTAGATTGAGCGTACAGTGCTCTTCAGATACTCGAGGCTCCTATCTTCAGGCCTTATAACCTTCTCCCAGTCCCACTGGTCAACATATACAGAGTGGATCGAATCAACATCATCATCAGGACGGAGCGCATTCATATCTGTGTAGATTCCCCTGCCTGGCTCAACCTTGTAATCAGCAAGTGCCATCCTCTTCCACTTGGCCAGGGACTGGACAATCTCCATCTTCTGCCCGCCAAGATTCTTCACAGGGAATGAGACAGGACGCTCTATGCCATTAAGATCATCATTGATCCCACTCCCTGCCTTTACAAAAAGCGGGCTTGTGACTCTTGACAGCCTCAGTGCACCTGAAAGCTCTTTCTCAAATATATCCTTAGCAGCCTTTATGGCCTTCTCTGTCATGTGCGGATCCAAAACCGACTTATAATTATCTGGAAAATTCATAATATGGACATTATCATCAAATTGGTCTAATTTGTCAGTAATAAAACTTTTACTGGGGTAAAAAATGTCTGAAAAAAAGAAAAACAGCTTTTTCGGCGAATTCAAGACCTTCATATCACGTGGAAGTGTGCTTGATCTGGCTGTAGGCGTAGTCGTTGGCTCTGCATTCACAGCCATTGTAAATTCATTTGTCGCAGATATCATCAATCCAGTGATCGGACTGCTGACTGGCGGTGTCGATTTCGGAAAGCTTGCGATAACTCTGAGAGCAGCAACAGAGACAAAGCCTGCACTCACTCTCAACTATGGGAACTTCATAAATGCAATCCTGAACTTCATTATCATTGCATTCTTCATCTTCCTTGTCGTCCGCACAAGCAACAGGATGAAAGCAGCAGCTGAAGAGAAGAAAAAGAAGGAAGAAGAGGTGAAAGCAAAAGCCCCAGCACCTGTGGATCCAGAGCTGGAGCTTCTGAAGGAAATCAGGGATCTCCTGAAGAAATAAGATGATGGCAGCCTAGAGCTGCCATTATTTCTTACCAGCCTCTTGAGCCGCCTCCGGAGAAACCGCCTCCAGCAAATCCAGAGGATCCGAATGAAGTGAATGAGCTTCCGCCCTTATGCCCATTGCTGCCCGCTGGTGCTGTGTACATACTGCTCTTATATGCATTGCTCCATTTATCAGCAAAATGGGAGAATACAAGGTAGTCGAATACAGGATCAGATGATACATACCATGATGGGGCATTGACATAGAGGCCTCTGAACTTAGCTGCCCACTGGTCAGCAAGTCCGAATACCACAGCATAGCCGAGCACATGATAGAACAGAGACGGATCCTCATCCGCCATTATCCTCAGCCTATCCTCTTCTACGGTCCTTATGAAATCCTCATACCCGAGAATCGCCTCTAGGCTC
>CAKQTF010000110.1 GCA_934276695.1 uncultured Spirochaetales bacterium | reverse complement strand
GGGCGTTGACTGCGTGCTTCCTCAGTGGAGGACTGTCGTTGTTCCTAAAGCAACACCAGATTCTGTTGTCGAGAAGCTCGCTTCGATCATGAAGCAGTGCTGCGAGGACAGTGCGTTTGCTGCTAAGATGGCAAGCCTCAGCGTAGAGGTGACATATAAGGGACCTGCTGAGGCAGATGACTTCATGAAGAGTGAGGATGCAAGGTTCGCAGAGCTTGCAAAGACTCTCTGAGCCGTTTTTCAGTCATGGCCGGGGATTCCGCTCCGGCCTTCTCTCACTATATACACAGGAGAAAGAAATGAAAGATACAAAGAAAGCTGCTGATTTCTGGGTTTCAATCCTGGTGATTGCTATCAGCATTGTCTTCTTCATACAGGCCTCAGCAATGCCTGGGTCTGAAAGAGGCATCGGCCCTGGTGACTATCCTAAGGTGATATGCTATGTGCTGTTTGCATTAGGCTTCATCCAGCTTGTGACCACAGTGGTCAGAAGCAGGGGGATACCTCTTATTGACTTCAGCAGCATCAATATAAGATACCTTCTCAGAGCCCTTATCATGCTGATTCTGATATTCATTTACTATAAGCTGATGAGGCCGGTGGGCTTCCTGATCACGACGCCTGTTTTCCTTTTTGCGTCTTTCATTCTTTTCGGATACAGGAAGAAGGCTAAGGCTGCTGCGGTTGCCCTGATCTTCTCCGTGGCTGTCTATTTCCTGTTCACAAAGGTTTTCCTGGTTATTCTTCCCAGAGGGATTCTTGGATAAGGAGGTTGATTGATGCTCTCGAATCTGATGGCAGGATTTGCCAATGTCTTCATGCCTTTCAATTTCCTGATGGCTGTATTCGGAACCGCAGTAGGCGTTGTTGTAGGCGCACTGCCAGGTCTTAGCGGATCAACAGGAATCATCCTTCTGCTTCCTCTTGTCTACAGGCTTGATCCATCAGCGTCCCTTATCCTCTTATGCGGGCTCTTCTGCGGAAGCATGTATGGAGGCTCTGTCGCTGCGATCCTTCTCAATACGCCGGGTACTCCATCCGCGACAGCAACACTGCTTGATGGGTATCCGATGAATCAGAAAGGAGAGGCCGGAAGAGCACTTGGAATCTCTGCTGTATCCTCTTTCATCGGTGGCCTCATCTCTGCTATCTGCCTGGCTCTGATAGCTCCGCAGCTTGCAAGGATTGCTCTATCATTCACTTCACCGGATTTCTTTGCGCTCTCGATCTTCGGACTCTCGATAATGGCATGCACTGATAAGAATGTAGTCAAGGGGCTTATCTCAGGCTTCCTCGGTCTCCTGATATCCACTGTCGGCGTTGACAGCGTTGCTGGGATAGACAGGTTCACATTCGGCAATTACAGGCTTATGCGCGGGCTTCAGCTGCTTCCTGTGCTTATCGGCGTGTTTGCACTCAGCGAGGTTTTCATCATAGTCCAGAAGGGCGGGGAGCGGGAAGGCGCTGCATCGAGCCAGAAGCTTGGGCGGGTCATTCCGACTGGTGATGATTTCAGGGCGCTTCTGCTTTCGGCTGTGGTCGGAGGTCTCATAGGTGTCTTCATCGGGATTATCCCTGGCACAGGCGGGGCAATATCATGCTTCCTTGCATATCAGGTTGCAAAGAGGATCTCTAAGAGGCCGGAGCTTTTCGGCACGGGCATTCCTGAGGGGATTGCAGCTCCTGAATCATCAAACAACGGAACGACCGGCGGTGCGCTTATCCCTATGCTCTGCCTTGGTGTGCCCGGGGACACAGTGACATCTGTCATGCTCGGTGCTCTGACTCTTATTGGTATAAAGCCCGGACCGCAGCTCTTTGTGGATCCGGAGGGCATCACAGTCGTCTATGCAATCCTTGCCGGCATGATTGTCATACAGTTCATAATGCTCGCAGTCGGCCTCGGATGCGCAAAGGTATCCCCATATATACTCAGGATCCCTCAGACACTGCTGCTCCCGCTGATTGCTGCACTATGCATTGTCGGCGCATATTCGAATGCGAATAACCTTTTCGATGTGCTTGTTGCAATCATCTTCGGAGTGCTCGGATTCGCTATGAAGAAATTCGGCTATCCAGGGGCTCCTCTTGTCCTTGGGATTGTCCTCGGGCCTATTGCTGAAGCAAACCTCAACAGGGCTCTGATACTGTCAGGCAATAGCTGGATGACATTCCTTACACATCCGATATCATGCGTGTTCATCATCATATCAGCGGTGATCATCGTTTATTCAATTGTAAAGAACATAAGAAGCGGAAAAGAGAAGAGATCCGCATAAAAAGGAAAGACCATATGAATAGTGAACTTGAGACAAAGCTTGGTAGGGTAAGGGCCCTGATGAGGGAAGAGGGAGCGGATGCTGTGTTCTGCAAGGGGCAGGATAACTTTGCATGGCTGACATGCGGCGGACGCAACTATGTCGGCATGGGGGCAACCGGCAACTGCGGCCTTCTGATCACAGAAAACGGGCAGTATGCAATCACAAACAACATAGAGGCTCCGAGAATGGCTGAGGAGGAGAAGCTTGAAGAGCTTGGCTACGGCATCCGTTACGGTGTATGGCATGACAGTTCATTCGAGAGAAATGAAATAGCAAGTATTGTCCCTTCTGGCAGAGTGCTCTATGACACTGGAGATGCGGCTTCGAAGATACAGCGTCTGCGCTTTGATCTGACTTCTGAGGAGATTGAGAGATACAAGGCAGTAGGAGAGGATGCATCATGGGCGATGGAAGAGTCTGCAGCACTCGTTGAACGTGGAATGACTGAATACGAGATTGCAGCGGAGATCATTGGCAGAATGGAGAAGAAAGGCCTTGAGATCCTCTCATGCATGGTTGCATCCGATGATAGGATATACCGCTACAGGCATCCGCTTCCGACTTCAAGGAAGGCAGAGAGCAGAGTCCAGGTCGGCGGTAACTTCAGGAGATCAGGCCTTGTCGTGTGCCTGACGCGTTATGTGAATCTCTCTATGCCTTCGGATAGTCTTCTCAGACAGTACAGGGACAATCAGGTGATTGACTGCACATTCATGGCTGCCTCAAAGCCTGGCAAGACCTTTGTCTCAGCGCTTGAGAAGGGCAGGAATGCATATTCAGCGCTTGGCTATGCGGATGAGTTTGATAAGCACCACCAGGGAGGGCCGATAGGCTACCAGGGAAGGGACTACAGAGTAGGCTTTGATACGCCAGGTGTCATCAGCAGCCATCAGGCATTCTGCTGGAATCCATCAATAACAGGAACAAAGAGCGAGGACACTGTCATATGCACATCAGATGGTGTGATTCCTGTGACAAAGCCTGTTCTTTTCCCATCTGTGCGGATTGAGGCAGAAGGCATGAGCTTTGAGCGTCCTGCTATGCTTGTTAAGTGATCATTATGGATTACAGCTGATGAAAACTGCTATATTATCTCTGGTGGCGGATGGATGATGGCAGATGATCATGAGGATTTCTGGAGTGCAATAGAGAGGACTGAGCTGCCTGTTGTCCTATATGGAACAGGCAATGGCGCTGATATGATCCTTGATGAATTTGCAAGAAGAGGCATAAAGGCTGAGGGGTGCTTTGCATCCGATGGCTTTGTCAGAGAGAGGACATTCAGAGGCTTTCGTGTCATTTCCTACAGCGATGCTCAGAGGGTATTCGGGAGGATGGCTGTCATTCTTGCATTCGGCACTCATGATGCTGCTGTAATCAGCAATATAAAGAGGATAAGCTCTGATAATGAGCTCTATATGCCGGATATGCAGAGGGATGAGAGCGGGCATCTCTTTGACCGTGAATATGCTATCCGGAATGAAGAGAGGATACGGTGGGCCTATTCAATCCTTGAGGATGATATAAGCCGGAGAAGCTTTGAATCAGTGATCCGCTACAGGCTTTCAGGCAGAATCGGATGGCTCCTTGAGGACCAGGTGGATGAGACAGAGGCATGGAAGCTGCTTGGTATAGGCAGTGATGAGACCTATATGGATATAGGGGCATATAATGGCGATACAATCTCCAGATTCATATCCATTGCAGGAAGCTGGAGGGATATCTATGGCTTTGAGCCGGATGCCAGAAGCTTTAAGAAGCTCAAAAGGAACACTGAAGGGCTTCCATGCATCCATCTCTATAATTCATTCATCTCAGATAAGCCAGGCTCTGTACCGTTCTCTGGTGGGAAGGGCAGAGGCTCATGCCGGATGGAATCCTCATCCTATGCTGACGCAGCTACAATAGACGGGGTTCTTGATGGTAAGCCTGTGACACTGATCAAATTCGATACGGAAGGCTTTGAGAGGGATGCGCTTGACGGCGGGCGGCGGACTATTGCGGAATATGCTCCGAGGATGGTCCTCTCTGCTTACCATAGGATTGATGACTTCTGGGTCCTTCCTGAGAAGGTTCTCGGGATATGCGGCTCTTACCGCTTTTATATGCGTAAGGCCCGGGCCCTTCCTTACTGGGATACAGCCTACTATATCTTCTGATCCACGCACCATATTGCTAAATGGCTCTTTTTTCTGTATCCTCTTCATCTGCGGAGTTCGTACATTCCTGGAAATCCTTCGCAATACAAAACAAAACTATAAAGAGGAAAGCCTATGAAAGCAGACAGAAGAATCTCTTCTGGTGACTACCTTATCTATCTTTCGGTAGCCTATGTCGTTATTGCAGTTGCAATGAATATCTTCTGCATGAAATCCCTGTCATTCTCATCGCCTGTCATAATATGTGATGGAGGACTGCTGATCAGCTGGGGAGTATTCCTGATCTCGAATGTCATTGTCGAGGTATGGGGGGAGCGCGAATGCGTTAAGATCGTGTCCTTTGCCACAGTGGTGACATTCATAGTCATGATCATCGGACGCATCATC
>CAKQTF010000109.1 GCA_934276695.1 uncultured Spirochaetales bacterium | reverse complement strand
CATGTTAGATAAGCAGTTTCTCATTTCCCCATCACTGCTTGCTGGGGATTTTTCCATGGCAGTTGATGAGCTCCGGTCGGTAGCTGACAGCGGGACAGATTATATACATCTGGATGTAATGGATGGTGCTTTTGTGCCGAATATAACCTTCGGTCCGAAGTTCATAAAAGACATCAGAGCTAAGAGCGATCTTATCTTTGATGTGCATCTGATGGTCGAGAATCCAGAACGCTATATAAGGGATTTTGCAGATGCCGGAAGCAATATAATAACTGTTCATGCAGAATCCACGAAACATGTATTCAGGGCTCTATCGATGATAAAGGAGTGCGGATGCGAATGCGGTGTTGCTATAAATCCTGGAACTTCTGTTGCTTCAATAGATGCGCTTCTTGGCTATGCTGATTATGTTCTTGTCATGACAGTCAATCCTGGTTTTGGCGGGCAGAAATTCATTCCGGATACAGTCAGGAAGATAAGGCAGCTTGATGGGATCAGATCAGATGAAGGGTATAGCTACATTATAAGCGTTGATGGTGGCATATCCTTGCAGACAATCCGCACTGTGTATGATGCGGGAGCTGATATGGCTGTGATCGGGACAGCTTTCTTCAGGGAATCTGACAGGAAGTCATATCTGGAAAAACTGCAGGATTCACTTGTATGAAAGCAGTTGTTCAGAGAGTCTTAAATGCTTCCTGCTCTGTGGATGGTGTTGTAAGCGGTTCCATTAATTCTGGATTACTGGTTTATTTTGGCGTTGATAAGGATGATGATGAATCTGTAATCCGTCCTTTTCTTTCAAAAATCGTCAGCCTCAGGATCTTCATGGATGATAAGGATAAGATGAATCTGTCTGTGCTTGATGTGAAGCAGTCTATACTGATAATCAGCCAGTTCACATTATGTGCTAATGTCTACAGAGGCAATCGTCCTTCCTTTGACAGCGCAATGGAATCTTCAAAGGCTAAGCAGCTTTATCTCAGAGCCATTGAAGTACTGAAGGAAATGGGTGTGCATACTGAGACAGGAGTCTTTGGCGCTCATATGGAAGTCCAATATACTAATGACGGGCCGATTACTTTCATTATCGATAGCAATAATCTGAAGATTAGAGGATAGTTAGTTAGCAGAAATTGCTTTTCTTTAATATATACATAATATAGGAGGAAATTCTTATATGCCAAAGAGTGCAGAAGATGCAAATAATGGGAAAAGAGAGGCCTTAGAGGCTGCAAGGCTGCAGATTGATAAGGAGTTCGGTAAGGGATCTCTGATGAAGCTGGGGGATAATAAGGAGATCCTGGATGTTGATGTCATTCCTTCAGGCTCTCTTCTTTTAGATGAGGCATTGGGAGTCGGTGGATACCCTAAGGGAAGGATAATAGAGATCTTCGGGCCTGAATCATCAGGAAAAACAACACTGGCACTTCATGCAATAGCAGAGGCTCAGAAGAAAGGCGGAATAGCAGCTTTCATTGATGCAGAGCATGCACTCGATCCTACTTATGCAAAGAATCTCGGTGTGAATATTGATGATCTCTGGATAAGCCAGCCAGATAACGGAGAACAGGCACTTGAGATCACAGAACGCCTCGTAAGGTCAGGGGCGATTGACATCATAGTCGTTGACTCTGTAGCAGCACTCACTCCCCAGGCAGAGATTGAAGGGGATATGGGGGACAGCCATATGGGGCTTCAGGCTAGATTGATGTCTCAGGCTCTGCGTAAGCTTACAGGCATTCTGGCAAAAGCGAATACAACGATAATCTTCATCAATCAGATCAGGATGAAGATCGGTGTCATGTTCGGTAACCCTGAGACTACCACAGGCGGAAATGCACTTAAATTCTATGCTTCTGTCAGAATGGATGTCAGAAGGATTGAGTCAATAGGAAAGAATAATGATGAGCTGACCGGAAATAGGGTAAGGGTCAAGATCGTGAAGAATAAGGTTGCACCGCCATTCAAGAAATGCGAGCTTGACCTCATGTTCGGAACCGGAATATCAAAGACTGGATCACTGCTGGATGCTGCAGTGAAGTATGATCTGATAGAGAAGGCTGGAGCGTGGTACAGTTATAAAGGAGAGAAGATAGGTCAGGGCAGGGATAAGACCCTTGATTACATAAGGGATAATTCTGCTTTTGTTGATGAGCTTGAGAAGACGCTGAGAGAGCTTATGTTCAGCAAAAAAGAAAACACAGCTGGATCCAAGGACATTGAGTAACGTTTTTATCTAATTTATAATGCATTGATATGAGCGAATCAGTAGATGTGATCCTTAAGCCTGCGGAGAAAAGAAGCTACCATGTCAGCGGAATCCTGGAGAATAATCAGGATTTCGATGGTCCTCTGGAGCTTCTTCTGTTTCTTATCCAGGAGAATAAGGCAAACATCTATGATATTCCCATTGCCCTGATAACCGAGCAGTTCCTGGCATATATAAAAGAGCATCAGACTGAACTGGGTGATCTTGCTGATTTTTATAAGATGGCAGCCGATCTGCTCTACATAAAGACAAAGCTGCTTCTTCCAAATACAACTGCTCTTGATGAGGAATATGAGGATCCGCGTGCAGAGCTTGTTGACAGGCTTCTTGATTATCAGAAATTCAAGAGATACACGGATCTCCTTGCAGGCGGAGGAGCTGATGACAGGCTGCGGATTGAGCGCGGTGAGAACTTCTTTGCTATTCCATTTGAGGATAAGGAACTGTTTGATGGAGTCACGCTTGATGACCTGCTGAGGACTTTTGCAGGAATACTGAAGAATACGCCTCCATCAAAGATATTCAATATCTATGAAGAGGTCTCTGTGTCGGAAAAAAAAGCTCTTATGATGGAGCTCCTGGACGACCACGATAGCATTACGATTGAGGATCTGATTGTAGATAAATCCAATCCTCTACATATAATCTGCTCTTTCATGGCAATACTGGAGAGTGTTAAGGATAAGCTTGTGGTCATGCGCCAGGATGTTCTTTATGGACCGATTTGCCTGATTAAAAGAACAGATGAATGGGTTCCTGATATTCAGGATAGCATATCAGATGAAAATGGTAAGGACAGCTCTGCTCCGGAGGACTTCAATATCCTTACAAGAGAAGCTGAGATGCGGCTTGAGGATATGATAAAGCAGGAAGATGGTCTTTCTGATGAAGGTTCAGTAGACGAGTACCTCGGAGATGAGGAAGAGATAAATCTGGAGGATGATGATGAGTGATGCCGGTTTTCTGTCTGACGAGGCCAGGATCATTGAGACGATTCTGTATATTGAGAATAACCCGGTTTCGCTGGAACGGCTCATAGCACTATCAAAACTGGATAAGGATACTGTGCTTGATTCGCTTTATGAGCTTAAGCAGAACTACGAGGACAGGAACAGCGGACTCATACTGCTGGAGGAGGATTCCCTGTATTCCTTTCAGCCATCCCCTGATCTTTATCCTAAGCTCAGGCAGAGCTACGGCAGAAGGGTTGATAGGCGGCTTAGCAAGGCTGCTCTTGAAACGCTTGCGATTGTCGCATATTCTCAGCCTATCACCAAAGGCGAGATAGATAAGCTCAGGGGAGTCAGGTCATCTGATTCAATTGTCAGGCTGCTTAGGGACAGGGAGTACATAAAAGTCTCGGGCAGGGCAGACACGCCAGGGCATCCATGTTTATACTGGACTACCCGTAAGTTCCTTTATGAATTCAAGCTGAAATCAATTGCTGAGCTTCCTAAGCTCAGTGAGGTTGATAGGCTCAGGTTCACAAAAGAAGATGAAGACCAAGGAGAGTTATTATAGATGAATGATGAAATGCAGGGATTGTTCCCGATGAGACTGCAGGCGTATATGGCAAAATGCGGAGTCGGAAGCCGCAGAAGCAATGAGGAGCTTATTTCACAGGGCCGTGTTATGGTCAATAACAGGACTGTCGGGGAGATGGGAATAAAAGTCGGAGCAGAGGATATTGTCCAGGTTGATGGAGAGACAATAGAGCTTGTTGAGAAGAAATACTATATTGCCCTGAATAAACCAAAGGGATATGTATGTACAAACTATGATCCGAATGAGACAAAATATGCAAGAGAGCTTATTGGCATGAGGGATATGGATCTGCTATTCCATGTCGGCAGGCTTGATAAGGAATCAAATGGCCTTATCCTCTTTACTAATGATGGTCAGTTTGGCAATGCAATGATGCATCCTAGGTATGAGGTTGAGAAGGAATATATCGTCAAGCTAGACAGACCTGTTGAATTCGATGATCTGAACAAAGCCATAGATGGTGTTTATATAGATATGCCAAAGCCTTACAGGATTAAGAGATATGATCTGATCCCGCGTACAAAGCAGTTCATAAGGGTTACTCTTACAGAAGGAAAGAACCGTGAGATAAGGAAGATTTTCTCATTCCTTGGGTATGATGTGAAGTCTTTGACCAGAATACGCATAGGCTGTGTTGAGCTCGGTGATCTCAAACCTGGTGAGTGGAGGAATCTCAGCCAGAAGGAAATCCGTGGCTTGCTCTCTGGCGAAGGGAATAGCAGGGATCCAAAGAGGAGGAGCGTAAGGAGCAGAGGTCCTGAGATCACAGAAGAGAGAAGCAGTAAGCCGAGCGTGAACCCAAACAGGAGGAAGTGATGATAATCGCAATAGATGGTCCTGCAGGAAGCGGAAAAAGTACTGTAGCAAAAAGAATTGCAAAGCAGCTTGGTATTTATTTTCTCAACACAGGCTCATTTTACAGGGCATATACGCTTGCTCAGCTTGAGAAAGGGCTTGATCCATCAGATAAGGACAGTGTTCTTGAGACTGCGCATTCTGCAGAGATAACAGTTTCTGATGGTGATATATGCCTGAATGGAAAGGATGTAGAGC
>CAKQTF010000108.1 GCA_934276695.1 uncultured Spirochaetales bacterium | reverse complement strand
AGTGGAGGGACTTGCCGAGAGAATCGCAAAGGGAGATGTCCCAGAGTCTCTTTCAGATAAGCGCCTTCTCTCCCTTGATATCGGGTCGCTTATCGCAGGTGCTAAGTTCAGGGGTGAGTTTGAGGAAAGGCTGAAGGGTGTGATCAATGAGGTCACAAAGAGTGAAGGAAAGGTCATTCTCTTCATTGATGAGCTCCATACGATTGTAGGTGCCGGCGCATCTGAAGGATCTACGGATGCTTCAAACCTGATCAAGCCTGCACTGGCAAGAGGAGAGCTCCATGCAATTGGTGCTACGACTCTTGATGAATACAGGAAGTACATTGAGAGCGATAAGGCCCTGGAGAGGCGTTTCCAGCCTGTTTATACCAAGGAGCCTTCCGTTGAGGATACTATCTCAATCCTCAGGGGACTGAAGCCTAAGTATGAGCTGCACCATGGCGTAAGAATCAAGGATGAGGCTCTTGTTGCTGCTGCAACACTGTCAGATCGGTATCTCACTAACAGGTTCCTGCCAGATAAGGCAATCGACCTTGTTGATGAGGCTGCAAGCCAGATTAAGATGGAGATTGAGAGCCAGCCGGCAGAGCTCGATGCCCTTCAGAGGAAGATGCTTCAGCTGAATATAGAGAAGCAGGCACTTTCGAGAGAGGATGATCAGGCTTCAAAGGACAGGCTCAGCAAGCTTGAGGGTGAGCTGGCAGAGTACAAGACCAAGTATGATGCTATGCACCTTGAATGGCAGAATGAGCGAGGAGCGATTCTTGCACTCAGGGAGAAGAAGGCAGAGCTTGAGAAGCTGCAGAACCAGGAGAGTGCTGCAGAGCGTGATGGTGATCTGAGCACAGCTGCTATGATCAAGCATGGTAAGATGCCTGAGCTTAAGAAGGAGATTGCAGAGGCAGAATCGAAGGTGAACAGCTTCACAGGAGAGGATGGAAGGCTTCTGCGGGAAGAGGTCACAGAGGATGATATTGCAAAGATAGTCTCTGAATGGACAGGTGTTCCTGTTGCTAAGATGATGAGCTCTGAGATGGCAAAGTACGTGAACCTTGAGGATACGCTTTCGAAGGAAGTCATCGGGCAGAAAGAGGCCATTGAGGCCGTGTCGAATGCGATCAGGAGGAATAAGGCGGGTATCAGTGATGAGCATAGGCCTCTTGGGTCATTCCTGTTTGCAGGTCCGACTGGAGTCGGAAAGACTCTTCTCGCAAAGGTTCTTGCATCGTTCCTGTTTGATGATGAGAAGGCGCTTACACGTATTGATATGAGTGAGTACATGGAGAAGTACTCAGTCTCCAGGCTTATCGGAGCCCCTCCAGGATATGTAGGATATGATCAGGGCGGACAGCTCACAGAGGTTGTCAGGAGAAGACCGTATTCTGTCATCCTGTTTGATGAGATCGAGAAGGCTCATCCCGATGTCTTCAACATCCTTCTTCAGGTTCTTGATGATGGAAGACTGACTGATGGACAGGGCAGGGTTGTTGATTTCACTAATACAATCATAATCATGACCTCGAATCTGGGCAGCGAGTATATCCTTAAGGATCCTGAGCATTCTAAGGAGCAGGTGATGGAGACTATACATCATGCCTTCAAGCCTGAATTCATCAACAGGATAGATGAGATTGTCATATTCAATCCTCTTGGAGAGCCTCAGATCAAGTCTATTGTGCATCTGCAGCTCAATACGCTTAAGAGCAGGCTTGAGAAGAAAGGATACTCATTCTCATGGGATCCGGATGTCGAGAGCTATATTGCGGAAGCAGGATTTGACCCTGCATTCGGTGCTAGACCGATCAGAAGATGCATTCAGAATGATCTTGAGAATGAGCTTTCGAAGGAGCTTCTTGCAGGAAGGCTTTCAATTGCGCATCCTATCAAGGCAGCTGTTGAGGATGGAAGGATTGTCCTCCGCTCTGAGTAATGCGTCATAGCATTCTGCGGTGTCAATGTCAAAGACGGTGCCTATTGTGCCGCGTATATATGATATCTGCACCGTTTTATTGAATTCCTTCATATTGCCGGGGAAGACCAGAAGCCTTTCCCGGTTTTCTTTTCTGTATGCAATCGGATGCCCAGGGATTCCCATGTATTCAGGTCTTATGCATTCAGTTTCCGGGATATGGCGGAAGACAGATTCAAGATCAGCCTCGCTCAGCAGCGGAAGATCTCCTGGAATGAATGCGAAGTCGTCATCGCCTGCAGCTCTGAGTCCGCATCTGACTGAGCTGGCCTGCCCGGACATGAAAGCATCATTGTATGCAATCCTGCATCCCATTCTTCCGATTCTTTCCTCTGTCCTCTCTCTGTCATTGCCAGTCACGACAATCACGCTATCGGATGCCCTGGCTGCGATCTCCACTGTATGCTCGATTATTGATCTGCCTCTGTATTCAAGCAGGAGCTTGTTCGCTCCCATCCTGCTTGAAAGCCCTGCTGCAAGGATGATTGTAGTCATATCCTATGATGATACAGCATCGCATTCGCTGTTCACAAGGGCAATCAAAAAGAAGTAGTATTTCATCATTATGCTTGTCACTTTGATAAATGCTGTTTCTGTTATTGCCGGAGGAATTGCCGGAATACTGCTCAGGAAGCATATCTCAGAGAAGTTCCGGGAGATTGTAATGGTCTCTGCTGGGCTTGTAACGCTTATCCTGGGTATTGATATGACTCTGAATACTGAAGCTGAGGTGCTTCCAGTGCTTTTTTCTCTGATTGCCGGAGGATTCATCGGCTATCGTATAAGAATAGAGGAGAGAGTCTCTGCCATAGGCTCTGGAAAGACTGGCAGTGATTCATTCGGCATCGGATTCCTCAATGCCTCGGTTCTTTTCTGCTCTGGTGCAATGAGCATAGTCGGATCAATAAATGCAGGCCTGTATGGGGATGGCACCCTGATCCTGATCAAGTCAGTGATGGATGGCTTCATGGCAGTGGTCCTTGCTGCTGCCTATGGCGCCGGTGTGCTGCTGGCTTCTCTTTCAGTCCTTGTCTATCAGGGATTCTTCGTTATTGCAGGTTCATATATCGCGCCTCTATTAGGAGATTCCGGTATTGCGTATATGGCCGCAGCCGGAGGCTATCTCCTGCTTATGATTGCGCTTGGCCTTCTTGGAATCAGGAAGATAAGCACAGCGAATTTCCTGCCGGCTCTCGTTCTTTCCCCTATATTCGGATATGCATACAGTATGATCGGATCAGCTCTCTGAAGGCGTCTTTGAAAAAAGGCCTGCAGCTGTGATCAGAGCAGGCCTTATCCTATTATTGCTTATCCGCTTTCCTTGCATCCTCTAACACGGAATCAGTCTTTGACTTCCTTACATGGCATGGCTTGATATGCCATATCTCATCTGCATATTCCTTTATTGTCCTATCTGATGAGAATTTCGCAGATGATGCAATGTTTATCAGGGCCTTCCTGTTCCATTCCTTCTGGTTATCCCTGTATAGTGCATATGCCTCATCATGCCTGTCATGGTACATCCTTAGATCTGCGAACAGGTAATATCTATCACCGTATTCAAGAAGAGACTTGCGCAGTGGCTCGAAGATGCTTGGCTCATTGATATTGAAATATCCAGAGTCGACCAGCGAAAGCATTGATCTGATCTCCTCATCCCCGTAAGCCCATTCCTGAGGATTGTATGAAGGCCTGAGGGCTGAGATCTCCTCCTCTGTATGGCCGAAAATGAATATGTTGTCATTGCCGACCTGCTCTGCAATCTCCACATTTGCTCCGTCAAGCGTTCCGATTGTCAGTGCGCCATTGCACATGAATTTCATGTTGCCAGTGCCTGAAGCCTCTGTGCCGGCAGTTGAGATCTGCTCTGAGATGTTTGTTGCAGGAATTATATTCTCAGCCATTGTCACTCTGTAATTTGGCATGAAGAAGACCTTGAGGACCTTATTCACCTGTGGATCCGAATTGATGACATTCGCAATGTTGTTTATGAACTTTATTATGAGCTTTGCATTCACATAGCCTGGAGCAGCCTTGCCCCCGAAGAGATATGTGGTAGGAGGGAAGCTCTCAAGGTAAGCCCTGTCATTCTTCATCCTGTTATAGATCATTATGATATTCAGTGCATTCAGCAGCTGGCGTTTGTACTCATGGATTCGCTTTACCTGGACATCAATCAGAGTGTCCGGGCTGATTATTATCCCGGAATCCTTCTTCAGAAATTCTGCTGCATTGAGTTTCGCCTGGTGCTTTATGGCTGCGAATCTCTCGACGAATGCCGGATCCTCTGCATAAGGCCTCAGTTTTCCGATTTCATCGAAATCTGTTATCCAGCCTTTGCCTATTGCCTCTGTGATCAGGTCTGCAAGTCCAGGATTTGCATCCAGAAGCCATCGTCTCTGTGTTATTCCGTTTGTCTTGTTGTTGAATCTTTCTGGATAGATCTCTGCGAATTCAGGGAACATTGACTTTACAAGCAGCTCAGAGTGGAGTGCTGCGACTCCGTTTGTGGAGTGGCTGCCGATGATTGACAGGTTTGCCATTCTTACCTGCTTTGGATTTGTCTCTTCTATGATTGAGACCTTTGCGATTTTGTCGTTCTGCATTGGGAAATGCGGGATTGCCATATCAATGAATCTGCGGTTTATCTCATATATGATCTGCAGATGCCTTGGCAGTATGCTCTCAATCATCGGAAGCGGCCATTTCTCAAGTGCTTCTGGCATCAGTGTGTGGTTCGTGTAGCCCATTGTATTCACAGTGATGTCCCATGCCTCATCCCATCCGAGACCCTCCTGGTCGATCAGTATACGCATGAGTTCAGGGATCGCAAGCGACGGGTGAGTATCGTTCAGCTGTATTGCAGCCTCTTCAGGGAATCTTGACCAGACATAGCCAGGGAACCGCTTGAA
>CAKQTF010000107.1 GCA_934276695.1 uncultured Spirochaetales bacterium | reverse complement strand
ATTCCATCCTTTGCACTGCTTCCTGGTCGGTAGTATTTCGTTCCATCTATTTTCAGATATATATCATCAAGAAAGGAATCAAGATGCCCTTCCTTTAAGAAGGCCATCCATAGCAGATTAGCCTTGCCATGCCTAGAGGAAAAGGAATCAAGGAATGATTCCTTAGTAACGCCATTAACTCTCTCCACATTGAGACCTATAATATTATAATACGCATTAGTGCGTTCAAAGCCTTCAGGCGTCTGCTTCAGAACCGGTGCGGGAGGTGTGAATTCAGGGTTGTTGCTGCAAGAGACAGCAAATAGGCATAGTGCAATAGCTAGCAAAGACGGCAGTATTCTCTTCATGGTTTCTCCTATGAAAGGCCAGCAGCCTCTCATCGCATCAGATTGAGATGCATGAAACCGACAGTGGAATCTAAGCAATGCTATTATTTATCTGATTAGCGTGTCAAATCATTATTTATTATACAACAAAGGATTATGTAATAATACAATCAGCAGAGCACAGAGACAGCATATCTGACAGCATCTGCAAGGCCATCGTCATCAGCGCCCCTTGATATATAGTCAGCAGCACGCTTCAGGGATTCAGATGCATTTCCCATCGCAATCCCAAGGAAAGCATACTCAATCATCTCGATGTCATTGGCACCGTCACCTACTGCAACTACGCTCTCACGGGAATCACCATAATGCTCTAGTATATGATTGATCCCTGTTGCCTTTGTGATATCCTTGAGCACAGCCTCTGCTGCCATATCCTGAGGAAGGCATACAGTATTGTCAACGACAGCAAAGCGGCTTTCAAGGATCCTGCGGACCTCATATCCTCTTCTGTCTCTTGATACGAATAGGAACTTATTTATCTCTATATCATCCGGAATAGAATCAGTGATGATGCAGTTCGGGATATCAATGACACGCCCTACATGGGCAAGCATCGCATCACGGAAGAAAGAGGAACTGGACTCAGTGAGGTATGTCCCCTGATCTGTCTGGATCATCACATCAATGCCAAGCTCCTTCACAGAGCGGAAAAGAAAAGCCTTCTCATCTTCTGAGAAGACCCTTCTGTACAGGATTCTGCCATCTGCAATCACCTTTGCACCTGCCGAATACACTCCTCCGTCAAACCTGATCGAATCAAGCTTTGACGGGACCTCAGCTGTGCTTCTTCCTGTTGCAAGAAAGACACGGTGGCCGGCTTTCCTTAAATCAGCAATCGCAGATACAGCAGATGATGGGACATCCTTCCCGAAAGGAAGCAGTGTCCCATCAATATCAAAGAAGAAGTTAAGCTTCATTGCGTCCTTTGACGAACTTGAACCCAGCATCACTCAGAGCCTTCTTGATCTCATCAACATGAGCCTGGTTCCTTGTCTCCATCGATACTGAGAGCGTGCAGCCATTGAGGTCTGTCTCACGTCCGGTCTTATCATGCTGGACACTGATGACGTTCGCCCCCAGTCTTGCGATTATGCTTGACACCTCAACAAGCTGTCCCGGCTTATCGACAAGCTCGACTGTTATATCAGCAATCCTTCCCTCTTTGATCAAAGCTCTGTTGATGACTCTTGAGAGGATCGTGACATCAATGTTTCCGCCGGAGACAAGGCATACGACCTTCTTTCCCTTTATATCTATCTTGCCATATAGAGCAGCAGCAACAGCAACAGCACCTGCGCCTTCAGATATGAGCTTCTGCTTCTCCATAAGCTGGAGGATAGCTACAGCAACCTCATCATCCGTGACGGTGACAATCTCATCCACATACTTCTCCACGAATTCATATGTGAGATCTCCTGGGCATTTCACTGCGATTCCATCAGCGATTGTTGCAACCTTATCCAATGACTCGACCTTATGGTGCTCAATCGCATTCAGCATAGAAGGGGCTCCTGCGGACTGCACGCCATAGATCTTTATTGAAGGCTTGAGCATCTTCATAGTGAAGGCCACACCGCTTATCAGGCCACCGCCTCCTACAGGCACGACAACAGCGTCCACATCAGGAAGCTGCTCAAGGATCTCAAGGCCTATTGTGCCCTGCCCTGCAATGACATCCGGATCATTGAACGGATGGATCATTGTACGGCCTGTCTCACTGACAATCTCCATTGCCCTTGCATATGCATCATCATATACGCCTTTAACAAGCTCAACCTTCGACCCATAAGCCCTTGTTGCCTCTACTTTTGAGATCGGAGCACCCTCAGGTATGCAGATAATGCTGTCAATGCCCTGTCTCTGGGCAGCAAGCGCAACTCCCTGTGCATGGTTTCCTGCAGAGCATGCGATAACGCCTTTAGCCTTCTGCTCTGCTGTGAGCTTGCTCATCTTGTAATAAGCACCACGGACCTTGAATGATCCTGTGATCTGCAGATTCTCTGTCTTTAGAAAGACCTCGTCATCTGGAAACATCTTCGGTGCACGGATCAGGTCTGTGCATCTGGCAACCTGCTTTAATGCAAAGCTTGCCTGATAAACTGTATCTAATGTAAGCATAGCAGAAATATTATCTATTACTTCCAATAAGTTCAATTAAATATGTGAAAAATGAGTCTGTATAGACATATTATGCAATAAGTCCAGTTTTTGGCCAGATCATACCTTATGGCTTATATCATAAACAGCTAATGAAGCTAACTTTATATAGACACAGGATCCATCTTGACGGAAGGACTCTATAGTGTCATTATCAATAGCTAACCATAGAGAGTGTGTTAGGGACAAGCCCGAAGACCACACAGCAACCTGCTTACAGGCAAGGTGCTAATGCTTGATGGATGGGGGATAGGAACAAGCCTCATCTTCGATGGGGTTTTCTTATGCCTCTTTATGGAAAAGAGAGGTACAGATGAAATATTTTTTCACATCAGAATCAGTCACTAAAGGCCATCCGGACAAAGTCTGCGATCAGATTTCCGATGCAATCCTTGATGCGCTTCTAAAGGAAGATCCAGCATCAAGATGCGCATGTGAGACGACATGCGAGCCAGGAGCCGTGCATATCATGGGCGAGATAACGACAAAGGCCCATGTTGATTATAAGGCTGTTGCCCGCCGTGTGATCCATGATATCGGATACACAAAGCCTGAATACGGATTCGATGAGAACGCCACAATAACATGCTCGATCCATGAGCAGTCCGGTGATATCGCAATGGGCGTGAACAATGCATATGAGGACAGCGAGACACTTGGCGCAGGCGACCAGGGGATGATGTTCGGGTATGCGAACTCCGAAGGCGAGGAATACATGCCTCTGGCACTTACACTTGCAAGGAAGCTGACAGCTGTACTCACCGAGAAGAGGGAGAGTGGCGAGATAAGCTATCTCAGACCTGACGGAAAGAGCCAGGTCACAATCGAATACGATGACGGGAAGGCAAAGAGAATCGATGCTGTAGTTCTCTCAGCACAGCATGATCCGACAGTATCCCTTGAGGATCTCAGAAAGGATATCAAAGAGAAGATCATCATTCCTTCCCTTCCTTCAGATATGATTGATGAGAATACAAAGTTCTTCATCAACCCTACAGGTAGATTCGTGCTCGGCGGACCGGCTGCTGATACAGGGCTCACAGGGCGCAAGATTATTGTTGATACATATGGCGGCTATGCGCACCATGGTGGCGGAGCTTTCTCAGGAAAGGATGCGACAAAGGTGGACAGAACAGCAGCTTATGCAATGAGGAATATAGCAAAGACCATAGTCGCTGCAGGTGCTGCTGATGAATGCGAGATCCAGGTTGCATATGCAATCGGAGTCGCAGAGCCGGTATCACTCCATATTGATACATTCTCAACAGGCCGTCTCAGCGAAGAGCAGCTTGTAGGCTGGGTCAATGAAAACTATGACCTCAGGCCTGAGATGATGATCAGGAGATTCGACCTCAGGAAGCCTGGATTCGAGAAAGCTGCAGCTGGTGGCCACTTCGGCAGGACTGATGCTGCATTCACATGGGAAGTCATTGACCAGAAGGCTCTTGCAAATCTGAAAGCACTTCTGAAATAAAAATGAAAAGGCAGCAGCTGTCTGCCCCTATCACTGGCTATAAGCTATTCCGAACTGCCTGTTTTCTAAGAACAAAGGAGACAGGCAGTTCAGTTCTTATTGCATATCAGATTTATTCATCTGCCACATCATGCATACACTGCATTTTCCTGTCTCCGAAAGTGGAATCACATCTATCCAATACAGATCAGCATCCATACAGGAAGACTATCATTCAGTATCAATATTGAAAACAGGGATACCGTCGCCGATATCCCCCTCTGAGTTTTCAGAGATTATTGATCTTATCAAGGACTGCATCCAGTTCTTCTCTTGTGACATTGCCTCCCAGCAGCGATGTAATCACATTATAGATTCCCATATAGTTTCCCGTGAGAAGAGGAATCATCTTTTCCCTGTCTTCCGGGGCGATTACTTTTTTCTCTACCAGAAAATCCATATATATGTCTTTTGCTTTTGGATTCTTAAATAGCGTTGAATGCTGCGTATCAAAATATATTTTCTTATATTTTGGATGCCTCTGCTCATAGGAGAATTCAGCGCTCGCCCTCAGATCCCTGCTGCTTGAGGCAGCATACACAGTAAAGATGCCGCTTTCACTTACCCAGTCACCAACCTCAGGATCATAGAAAGAAAGGCTTCTTTCTGTGAGTTTCACAGTAACTGTCTTCTTCTCTCCGCTTTCAAGCTCTACTTTACTGAATGCCTTGAGTTCTCTTTCAGGCCTAAGAAGGGAGGATTCTTCATCTCTGACATAGAACTGCACTGTCTCTTTTCCTTTCAGATTTCCTATATTCTCCACATCCACACTGACCATTATCTCTTCTCCATCAGAATATGAGGCTTTATCAAGACGCATATTAGAATATCTGAAAGCAGAATAAGAGAGCCCATGACCGAACGGGAA
>CAKQTF010000106.1 GCA_934276695.1 uncultured Spirochaetales bacterium | reverse complement strand
CCATGATGCAACACCCATTGATGAGATAACCCAGGTGAAAAGGCCTGCGAAACCGAGCATTGCCAGTGTTGCACCAGAAAGGATTGTAGTCCTCATCAGCATCTGAAGAAGCTTCTTCGGTGTGATCTCCTTATAGATTGCAGCAAGTATTATTGCAAAAATGCATGAGGTCGCACCCACTTCAACAACAGTTCCAACGCCTAAAAGCAGACAGATCAGAATCATAGCAGGAAGCAGGCAGGCCAGAAGCCCATCCTTTGCTTTTACTGCAACATACTTCCATCCACGCCATGGTGTATATGGATAATTATTCTTAATAGACAGGATAGTGGACACAATAAGCATAACCACGCCCATCAGTATTCCTGGAATTATTCCCCCAAGATAGAGTTTCTGAACAGAATAACCGAAATAGACTCCAAGCATTACAAGCCCTGAAGAAGGAGGAATTATCGGTCCTATAGTTGATGAGATTGCTGTCACTGCAGCAGCATAGCCTGCAGGATATCCAGCTTTCTTCATAAGATTCAGATTCATTGAACCGATGCTTGCAGTATCTGCAACAGCAGAACCGGACACACCAGCAAAAACCATAGAAGAGAGTATGTTGATATGGCTCAGACTTCCTTTGACATGGCCAAGGCACGCATCCATGAATTCAATAAGCCTATCTCCAAGTCCACCATTGGTCATAATCTCACCAAGGAAGAAATAAAAGCAGACAGCTACATAGTTCTGGCTTGAAAGGCCTGATATTATTCCCTGTCCAAATACAGACAGAGGAATTGAGTTAGGGAATATAAGCGCATAGGCACCAAGTGCACCAACCATTGAGATAAATACAGGGAACTTCATAAGAAGCAGCAGAAAAAGCACACCGAATATAGTAAGAAGCTCTAAAAGTACTAAGCTGTTCATAAATCATCCTTTCTTTTCATTCTTTAAGGCTTTATGTTTAAGCACCATTTCTGTAACAGTGAAAAGAGCTGACAGAATAAGAAGCACACCGCAGACCACAAGCGGGACATAGCGCCACATCTCATCAAATCCGATGATTGACATGATATATCCCTTATTGAGCTTGATTGCTCTAAGCCCTGCTTTTATAAAAAGAGATCCAAAAATAATCCCAGACAGCTGTACAAGATAGCTTATGACCACCTTGACTTTAGCCGAAAGGACATTCTCCAGAATATTCATCTCCATATGTGCATTGAGAAGCCATGCAAGCGGCATTCCAAGCGCAAAGCACCAATAGATTCCAAGAATAGAGAAATCCTCAACCCAGACGACTGTCATGTTTATGAAATACCTAGTGACCATCTGAATGAAATTAGAAACAATCATGGCAAGCAGAAGCAGCCCCATGATAAACTCGAGCACAGTCACGACTCTTTGTTTTATCTTCTCCATAAACCCTCCAAAGAATGGAGAAGGAAATCATAGGGCTTCCTTCTCCATGGAAAATCAGTTATTTATCAAGCGCACGGATCTTATCATAGAGACCAGCTGAGAACAGGACGCCATCCATATCCTTAACTGCCTTCTGTGCTGCATTTCTGAAGGAATCAACATCAACATCACAGAATGTGACGCCCTGGGCTATCATCTTCTGCTTTGATTCCTCATAACCATCGCGGGTAATCTGGCCAAAGCCTTCATATGTTTCTGCCAGTGCCTGATTAAGCCACCCCTGCTCTTCTGCTGAGAGCTTGTTCCAGTTCTTTTCTGAGAACCATGTGACAAGAGCCTGCTGGATGTAATCAATCTCTGCAAAATACTTCAGTACCTCTCCCATACCGCTTGTCTCTGTTGATACAACATCATTATCCTGAGCATCTGCAAGACCGCTCTGCAGAGCAGAATAGAGCTCACCGCCGGATATGATTACAGGATTAGCACCAAGTGATTCCCACATCTTGAAGATAGCCTGGGTCTCAGGAACCCTGATCTTCATGTTGGAGACATCCGACACGTTGTGGATATACTTCTTTGTAGTTGAGAGTGCTCTTGGATTAGTAGGTGTTATTAACCCGAAGAAGTGAAGACCATTTGCCTTTTCAACTTTTGAGATCATATCCTTGCATAAATCTGATTCAATGAATTTGATGTAGTGGTCCATGTCATTGAACAGGAATGGCACGCAGACAACAGAGAAATCACTGGCTTCTCTAAGAATCGATGTTGTGTCAAAGCCGCAGAGGAATATATCAAGAGTCCCTTCCTGAAGCTGGGCAAACTGCTGTGCTGTTGTTCCAAGCGCTCCCGCCATGTGGATAGACACATCAAGCTTTCCACCAGAGACATCCCTTAGCCTTTCCTGAAAATAAACAAGGGCCTTTTCATGAGATGATCCTGCCGGGGATGTTGAACCAAGCTTCAGGACCTTTGTCGTGCTCTCAGACTGCCCCTGTGCAAACAATGAGACAGACATAAGCAGAACCATAAGAATTACCAATACCTTTTTCATCTATTAACCTCCATTTGTTAAACATGCATTCAATAGCGCATAGCAGACACAATACAGTTCATGGATTGTAATGCTGTTCTATTCTTGTCATAGCAGGAAGGACTTCTTCCCTTAGCATCTTCATTCCTGCTTCCTGTCTCTTTACCGGCTCATCGATTGCAGAAAGCATCGCATAAGCCTTCCTTGTCAGGCGGATAAGCTCTGGGTTGGTATTAAGGAATACATCCACGTACTTCTGTACAGTAGCATCAAATTCAGACTCTTCCACAACCTTATTCACAAGCCCGATCCTATATGCATCCTCTGCTGGGAAATCCCATCCAGAAAGATATGCCTCCATAGCGAATTTCTTAGGCAGATAATCCATGAGCTCGACCATGATCATCATAGGAATTCCACCCATTCTGATTTCAGGAAGGCCGAACATCACCCCTTTCTGCGCAATCGCAATGTCAGCTTGGGCAACAGTACCAAGCCCTGCTTTGTAGCAAGTTCCATTCACAGCAGCAATCACAGGCTTCTTATTATCATCACAGGCCTTCATATACCGCTGGATTGCATCAGCATACTTCTCATTCTCTCCTGGACAATTAGGATCAACCCTGCCTCCACCGAAAAAATATCCATTCGAGCCTTTGATGACTGCAACTTTAATTGAATCATCACTGTTAAGGACATCATATGCATCTGCAAACTGATTAATCCCAATATAGTTCAGGCCATTCTTCATCTCTATATTGTCGATAGTGATTGTCATCACACCATTCTCAATCGTATAGAAAAGCTGTTTCTCTTTTGACATAATCATTCATCCTTCTTATCAAATTCTTCTGCATCCTTGATCTCATGATTGAATCTGTTTCCTAGCTGAAGCCAATCATGGAGGCCAAAGAGTTCGAAAAGGTATATTGGACTTGAATCAACACGGGGATCTTCTGTTACCGGGATATCCGACATAGCCTCAAAGCACTTGCGGCCATATTCCTCTATTCCCATAAGCGCACCAGCCATTGCATAGTGCATTGTCATCAGTGAGTATCCCCACTCTGCAAGCTGATCAAATGATACTTTAGGAGAAGCACCAGCAGAAGCCATTGCAAACATCTTATAGCCTTTAATCTCCTTTGCCATATCACGGATATCATCTAGACTCCCGCATCCTTCAACAAAAGAGACATCAGCGCCTGCATCAATTGCATCATTGCATCTTGAAACTGCTTCATCCCGTCCAAGGATATGATACGAATCTGTTCTTGCAATCAGAGCACATCCAGTTCCTTTGAGAGCCCAGGCAGCAGCCTTTATCTTCGATATATATGCATCATGGGATATCACTTCCTTTCCCCTCAGATGACCGCATCTCTTAGGAAATGTCTGGTCCTCAAGATGGACTGCCTTAGCTCCTGCAGCTGCGACTCTCTTACAGGTTCTGATCAGATTGATCTCATTACCGAACCCGGTATCAATGTCAACAATCATCGGAATAGATGTGCAGGCAGCAATCCTCTCTACAGCACCTACAAGCTCATCAAGAGTGACAAGCCCTATATCAGGAACACCGACAAGCGAAGCTGCAAGCTCACCGCCAGAGAGGCACATAGCCTTGAAACCTGCTCTCTCGACAAGACGTGCTGAGACACAGTCATATACACATGGAGCCATCACTGGGCCTTCCTTCATCAGCTCCAGAAATCCTTTTTTCTCAGTCTTCTCTTCATATAGCATATGATTAACCTCCATTATGATCCCCTGAATCAGGAGAACTCCTTAAGCCCCTCGATTGCATAGACCCTCACAGGACAGGAATCAAGCCCCTTGATGTACATGGGCGCAAATGAGATATAGAACGTATCCCTCTTAAGCTGGTCCAGGTTCTTCAGGACCTCCAGGAATGTGATGTCCTCTGCCATGCATATGTCATGGAACGGCTTCACATCCTCGTTCGAGTTCTCGATCGATACCCCGTCCCCGAATCCCACGCACTTGCATCCGTGGTCCACGAACCACTGCGCCGTCTCTCCGCTGACAAGCAGCCTCTTATCCTTAGGGCCATTCGTCTCCGGCGTGAACGGCGCAAGCTTGTATATGGAATCAAGAATGACCACGTCCCCTTCCTTTACCTTATCCCCGAGCGCCTTATCAAGGTCCCCATAGCTTATGTGGGCAAGCGGCTCCAGGCTGCTGAACTCATGATAGACCCCCCTGCCGATGAACGACGTCAGAGGAAGGTCCGCAACGCTTGCCCCGTCCTCGAAGTGGTGGTACGGGCACTCGCAGTGCGTCCCGAGGTGCGTCATTATATCCACATTGGTGTGGAAGTCCGGGATCGGTCCCCCTGTGTTGAACCTGTAGAGCGTGCATCTCCTTGTCTCTGTCGCCGGATCTATGTACTTCGTCAGATCCACTACCCTTAGCCCATTCAGCTCATATACGCATTCATTCATGCTTCTTCTCCTTT
>CAKQTF010000105.1 GCA_934276695.1 uncultured Spirochaetales bacterium | reverse complement strand
GTCCTTGAGAATATAGTGTACATATATGCCAGAAGCTTTGATTATGCGATAAGTGTGGGGCGCATAGGAAAGCTGGAGTGTGACTTCATTCTCCGAAGCAATGAAATGGATTATTCATATGTTCAGGTTGCCTATACGATAATGACGAGCCGTGAGACAGAGGACAGAGAATACCGTTCACTGGAGAAAATACGTGATAATTATAGAAAATACATTATGACAACAGACTACATGCTGCAGAAGAGAGATGGCATCCTGCATGTGAACCTGATTGACTTCATAATGAAGCAGCAGAGATTCTGAGCGATCATCCTTGTATCACAGGAATGGTTATCTCTGTCACGAATTCATCAGTATCATCAGTGATTCCCCAGTCAATCAGTGTTATCTCCCTTGAGAATCCCGAGATGCGCATATTATGCACTGAGATGTAATCGAGCATTTTCCCATACTGGGCTCTGGCTTCCTTATGGCTGCCTCTGAAGCGCAGCTGCAGTGCATCGGTCTCAGGAAGAATGGCTGCCGGGCCTTTATAGACATCTTCCCTGTCAAGGATCAGGAATATTCCATCATAGTGGTCTGTGCTTCTTTCCTTAAGGTGCTCAGCAGAAATCCCAAGCCCGACTTTGCCTAGGAAGATGACAGCCTCAGCATCCGATATGTCAAGCTTCCTGATCGGAGCCTCCATATCAAGGGACGTCTCTATATGAAGCGGGCTGTCTACCCATACTAGGCGGCACTGCGGGATGCGGCTCATGGATATTGCATCAAGAGGCTTTCTTTCTGCATCATCAAGCCATTGAAGCCTGTGGTCGATCTTCTTCTCAATTCGCTTCAGCTTCTCTATCTTCTCATGGACATTCTGCTTCTGCTGCATCAGCTTATTCCTGATGCAGGATATATCCCTGTTCTTCAGAAAGCTCTCAATCTCGGCAAGCGGCATGTCAAGCGCTCTTAGGTATCTGACGGTATTTAGGATCTCAAACTGCTCCGGACCGTAATATCGGTATCCTGAATCAGGTGATACATATTCAGGATCAAGCAGCCCGATTTCCTCATAATGACGCAGGCTGCTTATGCTGATATGGAACATCTTTGATACTTCTCCTATTGAGAACAGCTTTTCATTGCTCATTTCCTGTTTTGATCCCTTCTGGCTTCTTATTTCTGATCACAGCAAATGCTGCGAAGCATATTATAACAGATAACAGGGAACCTGATGCTGTTGCGAGTCCCATAGGAAACAGTGTGCCTGGAAAGAGCTTTGATGCTAGATACACACCAGGAATCCTCACGAGCGTTATAGCGAGTATATTATGCAGAAATGACAGCCCGGACCTCCCGCATGCGCAGAAATAGCCGCTGAAGCTGAAGTGTATTCCTGCAAAGATGCAGTCCCAGATGTACCCTCTTATGTACTGGCTTCCAAGCCTTATCACATTCATTCCTCCTTCGGTAGTCCTGTCTGTGAAGAGCGCTATGATGTGCTCGGCTCCGAACTGGACTATGACTGACATGATAAGCCCGAATCCAGATGCGATAATCACTGCGTACATCAGTGTCTTCTCTGCTCTGTCCACTCTGCCTCTTCCGATATTCTGTGCGCCTAGTGATGATACTGCAGAGAGCATTGATGATGGGATCAGGAACAGGAAGCTCATCACTTTCTCAACGATTCCGACTGCCGCTGCATCATCGAGCCCTCTCTGATTGGCAATCACTGTTATTATTATGAATGCAGTCTGGATAAGCCCATCCTGAAGCGCAATAGGGATTCCGATGCTTAGGAGCTTTCTCATTACGCTGCGGGAAGGCGCAAGGTCGCTTTTCTTAAGTCTTATAAGCTTTTCCCTGGTAATGTAAGCAAATGATACAGCTACGCTTATTGCCTGCGATGATACTGTCCCGAGGGCAGCTCCTGCCGGTCCGAGCTTAAGGACTCCTATGAAGAAATAATCAAGCAGTATATTCGCAGCGCAGGCCACAGCAATGAAGCACATCGGTGTGCTGCTGTCTCCCATCCCGCGGAATATGGAGCTTATTATGTTGTATGCAGTGATGAACGGGATTCCTATAAAGCAGATTGCAAGATATGCTGCTGTGCCGCTGACTGCTTCCTCTGGAACCGACATTATGGATATGATAGGTCTGATAAGGATAAGAAGCACCGCTGTGAGAACGATGGATCCAGCGATGAACAGCACTGCTGTGTTGCCTATGTCCTTTGCTGCCTGTGCTCTGTTTCCTGCCCCTGTATCCTGTCCTATGCTGACTGTTGTCCCCATCGCCAGCCCTATAAGCATTACTGTCAGCATGTGGAGGACCTGGGACCCTATTGATACAGCAGTTGTGCTTGCTATCCCTTCATACTGCCCGATTATGAATAAATCAGCCATGCCATACAGCGTCTGGAGAAAATATGAGAGCAGATATGGCATTGAGAAGATTATGAGATTCCTGAATACGCTTCCTTCTGAGAGATTCCTTTCCATATGAGAATATCCTTTTTTCATAGGATAAACTCTATATCAATTGTAGAGTTAATAGCTTAAATGAATAATATTTCAAGATATGAAGCCATAGTATATGATTGTCATAAAGCAGGAGCATGCATGAGCAGATATGATCCATTATGGAAATGGTCAGAGGCTAATAGCACTGATGGGTTCAGTGAAGGGATGATATCAATAGGGAACAGGGCCCTGGCTTACAGGTTTTCCTTGTATTCCTCTCCCCATTTCCACATCGCATCGAGAATAGGCTTCAGGCTGTAGCCAAGATCTGTCAGTGTATACTCAACACGCGGAGGGACTTCTGCATAGACCTTCCTCTTCAATAGCCCGCTTTCCTCCATGTCCCTGAGCTGTGCTGTGAGCACCTTCTGCGATACGCTCCCTATGGATTTCCTCAGCTCTCCGAAACGCTTTGTCCCAGGAAGCAGATCACGGAGGATCAGCACCTTCCACTTGTCACCGATCAGGCTGAGCGTAGTCTCGACAGGGCATGCCGGCAGTTCTTTCATGGTCTTCTGGTCATTCATAGCAATCCTCCGGCTTCAGATTATAGTTTCAGGATGCATCATGGTCAAATAAGCAGAAAAATTTTACCGATGATCGTCTCTTCTTAATTCCTTGCTGTGGAAAAAGGTTTCCTTCTGGTTCCTATCCAATAGTTTCTTTTAGGTAACTACAATACATAAAAGTACTTACTTTACAGATGAAACTAATGGATGTATCTTACATCCAGTTGCTGAGGCAGGCGGCCGGGCTGAGGCATCTGATGAGGAGATAGATATGAATACTACAGAAAACACAGTCAGCAGAGAGATAATGGACCAGAATATAGAAAAGGCACTCAGCCTGATAAGCACATTTGAGTCAGGTGATACTGCAAAGGCTTCAGGCCTTTTAGCAGAAGGCTATATCCAGCATAACCTCGCTTATGGCACAGGCCGTGATGCATTCCTGGTATCTGTCGCTTACCTTGCATCCGCTCCAGTAAAGACAGCAGTCCGCAATGTGAGGGCATTTGCAGATGGGGACAAGGTGTTCCTTCAGACTGTATATGATTTTGCAGGAGCAGGTGAGCAGGTTGCTTTTGATATCTTCCGCTTTGACTCTGAGGGCAGAATCGCAGAGCACTGGGATAATCTTGCTAAGCTTGCAGCTCCGAATCCTTCAGGACACACTCAGATTGATGGCTGCATGGATGTCAGTGACCTGGATAAGACAGAGGAGAACCGCAGGCTTGTGAAGGATTTCCTCTATGATGTCATGCAGGGAAAGAGGCCTGAGAAGACACCTGATTATTTTGATGGGGACAGATATATCCAGCATAATACTGGAATCGCGGATGGCCTATCCGGACTCGGCGCTGCTTTATCTGCACTTGCCGCAGAAGGCATACAGATGATCTATACAAGAGTGCATCAGGTCCTTGCAGATGGGAATTTCGTCCTTGCTGTGAGCGAAGGCACATTCGGCGGGGCTCCTACGGCATACTACGATCTCTGGCGTGTGGAGAATGGGAAGATTGCAGAGCACTGGGATGTAATGGCTCCTATTGAGGACAGAGCATCCTGGGCTAATGATAATGGAAAGTTCTGATAATCACTGATGGAGGTTCTGGATGAATGCTATGGATTATCTTTCATATCTGGTGAATGAGATGCATACTGCAGTTGCTGCGACTGTTGATGATGATGGCCATCCTGTCACTGCCGCTATTGATCTTATGGATGCGGATGAAAGAGGCGTGTATTTCCTAACAGCCAGAGGCAAAGGGTTCTATGACAGGCTCAGGAAGAGGGGAGAGCTGGCACTGACAGGCATTAAAGGCTCAGATACAATGCACTCAGCTGCAATCTCTCTATCTGGTGAAGTCCGGGAGCTTGGCAGCTCTCTGATCCCGAGGCTGTTTGAGAAGAACCCGTACATGAATGAGATCTATCCTGATGCAGATTCCAGAAGCATACTGACTGTCTTTGTCATATACAGTGGCCATGGAGAATGGTTTGATCTCTCAAAAAAGCCAATTGAGCGTGAGAGCTTCTCATTTGGCGGTGCTTGGAATGCAGATGATGGCTTTTTCATAGATAATCGCTGCACTGGATGCGGACTCTGTCTATCTGCATGCCCCCAGAAGTGCATTGATCCTTCTGCTGTGCCATTCGTGATCAGGGAAAGGAACTGCCTTCACTGCGGGTTATGCGCAGAGGTATGCCCATCTGGTGCAGTGGCAAAGAGGAGAAGAGCATAATGGATCAGAAGGAGAGAAGGCTGTTCCTTATTAATAGCCTGATAAGTGAGGATGAAGGCTATAGAGGACTGGAGGTTCCATCTGATGATAATGGGCAGAGAAAGCTGCTGAGATCGCTTATGAATGTAAGGCCTCCGAAGCCGGTGAGCCGGGAGTTCCTGGAAGTCCAGGATGAGT
>CAKQTF010000104.1 GCA_934276695.1 uncultured Spirochaetales bacterium | reverse complement strand
AATGAATGACGATACCAACAAAGCCTGGGATCTGCTTTACGAGAGAGGGATGGAATCGCTGGCAAATGGCACACTCACACTCTCTGCATCTGAGCAGAAATCAATCGACAGGGTTATAAACAAGATCGATACCGATGTGATGATCACTGTCTATAAGATATACGGTGATATCAACGGAAAGAAGACAAACCTGAAGAAAGCGACTGCAGAAGAGCTGCTTACAGTGTATGCAGCAATGATAAATGCAGATAAAGACAAGATCCAGAGCACTGTCAGGAATGAGCTTCTCTCTTCAATAAAGAACACTATAAAGAACAATGACAGCGAAGGCGTCCTTACACAGGACGAGATAAACAGCCAGGCAGCAGATGAGCTTGATGGATATTCAGAGAAGGATTACAGCAATCTTGTGAAGGAGAACCTCTATGGCAAGATCTCTGCACAGGTGAACAAGGATGCCCTGAAGCATATCAAGGAAGAGATCAAGAACAACCCTGAGCTCTCATTCCCTGTCAAAGAGGAGATCTCGATGGCAAACGGGCTGACTGCTGACATAAAGGCAAGCAGGACCCATGACAGAAGGTATATATTCGGTACAGACTATCTTGGCAGAGACCTGCTCTCAAGAATCGTGTATGGTGGAAGAGTATCAATATCAATAGGCCTTATCGGGACAATAACATCAATCCTGATCGGAATCCTCGTCGGCTCTATCGCAGGCTACTGCGGAGGCAGGATTGATTATTATCTCATGAGATTCGTAGATGTCATGTATGGCCTTCCGTATATGCTTCTCGTAATCATCTTCATGGCAATCTGGGGAAGGAAGATATCGAATCTTTTCGTTGCGCTGTCGCTGATCTCATGGCTCACAATCGCGAGAATGGTTAGAGGCCAGATAATGAGCCTCAAGAACCAGGAATATGTTGAGGCAGCAAGGTCGATGGGAGCATCGACATTCAGGATCATCGCAAAGCACATGATCCCTAACTCGCTTTCGATAATAATCGTATACTCAACAATCAGAATACCTAATTTCATAATGCAGGAATCATTCCTGTCCTTCCTTGGCCTCGGCGTCCAGGCTCCATATGCATCATGGGGCTCGCTGATCGGAGATGCTGTCAATTCAATGACACTCTATCCATGGAAGCTGATCTTCCCTTCGATAACGATGATCCTCTTCCTTTTCTCAATGAACTTCTTTGGCGATGGACTGAGAGATGCATTCGACCCGCAGTCGAAGAACCAGCTATAAGGAGCCGATATGAAAGAATTCAATGATAGCAATAAGATACTTGAGGTAAATGGGCTTAAGACATACTTCAAGACAGATGCAGGAATAGTGAAGGCAGTTGATGGAGTATCGTTTGACGTCCATAGAGGAGAGACGGTCGGCCTTGTCGGCGAATCAGGATGCGGAAAGAGCGTGACAAACTTATCAATCATGCGCCTTGTGCCATCTCCTCCAGGAAAGACAGTCGGAGGCGAGGTCATATACGAGGGAAAGGACATCCTGAAGATGAGCGAGAAGGAGCTCAGGGATATCAGAGGCAATAAGATAAGCATGATCTTCCAGGATCCTATGACATCACTTAACCCTTTCCTCCGCATATCCACACAGATGATCGAGACAATAATGCTGCATCAGGATGTCACGAAGAAGGAAGCGAGGGAAAAGGCCATCAATATGCTTAAAGAGGTCGGCATCCCTTCTGCAGAGAAGAGGATAGACTGCTATCCCCATCAGTTCTCAGGCGGAATGAGGCAGAGGGTCATGATCGCAATGGCACTCTCATGCAACGCTGACCTTCTGATCGCAGATGAGCCCACAACAGCTCTTGATGTCACGATACAGGCCCAGATCCTGGAGCTGATCCAGAAGATGAACGAGAAATTCAATACAGCTGTCATCCTGATCACACATGACCTCGGAGTCGTTGCAGGCATGTGCGATAATGTATGCGTCATGTATGCAGGGCGTATTGTGGAGAAGGCTCCTACAGATAAGCTCTTCAGGAATCCGATGCATCCTTATACATCCGGGCTGATCGCATCAGTGCCGAAGCTCGATGCATCATCAAAGGCTGAGAGGCTTTTCTCAATTGAGGGACAGCCGCCTAATGTCATAGACCTGCCGCCATGCTGTCCATTCCATCCAAGGTGCCACAAGGATATCAGCGTGTGCCATAAGTGCTATCCACCGACAAAGAAGATAGATGAGGACCACGAAGTAGCATGCTGGCTGTACGCCAGTGAGGAAGAGATCGCAGAGGCTCTGAAGGAGGCAGCTGATGAGGAATGAAGAGAAGAAGGTAATACTCAGGGTTGAGAATCTCAAGCAGCACTTCCCTATTGATAACGGAGGCCTGTTCAAGAAGCAGACAGGCGCAATCAGGGCTGTTGACGGTATCTCATTTGATGTATATGAGGGAGAGATCCTCGGCATCGTCGGGGAATCAGGATGCGGAAAGAGCACGACAGTCAGATCAATTGCGCAGCTTTATAAGCCGACAGCTGGAAAAGTCGAATTCGAAGGCATCGACCTATGCACTGCTGACAAGAAGACACTGCTGAAAGAGAGACGGAATATCCAGATGATATTCCAGGATCCATATTCATCGCTTGATCCAAGGATGACGGTTGCGAACATCATAGCCGAACCGCTTGAGATATATAATGCAAGGGGCCTTATGGATCATAAGATGAGCCGTGAGGAGATCGATAACAAAGTCGAAGAGCTCATGGAGAAGGTCGGGCTCAATAAGGCATTCAAGAACCGCTATCCGCATGAGTTCTCAGGCGGACAGAAGCAGAGGGTCGGAATTGCAAGGGCACTTGCGCTCTCACCGAGGATAATACTTGCTGATGAGCCGGTTTCCGCTCTTGATGTCTCAATCCAGGCACAGATCCTCAATCTCATATCAGATCTGCAGAAGGAAATGAAGATCACATTCCTATTCATTGCGCATGACCTTGCTGTCATCCAGCATATATCAGACAGGATAATCGTCATGTACCTTGGCAGGATAATGGAGATTTCAGATGCGCTGGAGCTCTACGAGAAGCCGCTCCATCCATATACTGAAGCGCTTCTATCGGCAGCGCCGATCCCAGATCCTGAGCTGGAGAGGAACAGGAAGAGGATAGTGCTTGAGGGTGATGTCCCATCTCCTGACAAGGAAAGGACTGGATGCTATTTCTACGACAGATGCCCGAAGAAGATGGAATACTGCTCATGCCATATCCCGCCGATGTTCAGGACAGGCGAAGGCCATGAGGTCGCATGCTGGCTCTATGACAAAGAGAAGCATGAATAACACCTGATCACGATAGCTGCCAGATGGCAGCTATCTCTTTCATCTGCCTACTCTTGCATCCCGTGGCCTATCTACATATAGAGAGAGCCCTGTGAAGCCGGCAAGCCATGAAGCATTGCGCTCCAGCTTCCCTGCACTCTTCCTCTCGCCCATTATCTCAATGGTCTTCCTATCATCAGGACCAAGCCTTAAAGCAAGCACGACCTGTGCCTTATGGCGCCATGACGGCTTCTGGTTCTGCGAATACTCCGGGATCCCCTTGATGAAGTGAGTGACCTCTATCCTCTCTATGCTCTCATACGGAAATGATTCCCTTCTGACAAACGGACCGAATCCGAATACAGATTCAGCAGTCCTCTTCTCATTGTCGAATATCCAGCTATCACGAAACAGCAGTGTCATGACAAGGAGCAGGAAGACTATGCATGGCACAGCAGAGGCTGCATCGAGCGTATGCTCATCAATCGAGATGCAGAGTCCTACTGCAATCGGGATAAGGAAGAAAGCAGAGAGTCCCTTAAGAATCCAGGAAGGCCCATAAACAGCCCTTGAACCTGCCTTCCTTTCATGAAAATCATAGGAAAACATACTGTTGATATACTTATTTTTCCTTCATTAGTCTACTATCTGACCATGAACAGAGCAATTGAGGTAACCGGCGACAGGGAAGAGGAAATCACGAGGCAGCTTAAAGATGAATGCCGTGCAATTGAATGGAAAGCACATAAGGAATTCAGACTGACGCGGCCGCTCTACTCTGCCATTCTATTTGCACCAGGCCTGCCAGGGAGGGCCCTTGGGATCTTCATGGAAGAGACAGGCGCAATTGTGCTGAGCGACAGGCTTGCAGATAGGGACATACCGTTCAGCTATGTGAAGAACATATTCCTGCATGAGCTTGCGCATGCGCTTGAGAGAGCAGCCTTCGGAGAATGCAGCGGGCACGGGGCACGCTTTCATAGCTGCTGTGCATTCCTGGGAGTCGAAGAAGGCTTCGATATGGCCCGCATCTCAGAGAGAATAGAGCAGAGGGACCATAAGAAGGATAAGATAAGGAAGCTTCTTGCGCTCTCCTCATCCCCTTTCAGGGAAGAAGCTGCAACAGCTGTGGAAATGGCCCAGCGGCTGATGGCTGAGAATCCAGAAGATGGTATGGGAGAGAGCACAGATAGCAGCAGGATATACTTCGCAGTGCTGGAGGAAGCAGGGAGGATCAGCTCAGGAGCCTCATACCTGCTGAACCTTACTGAAAAGGCGACAGGGGTCTTCCTTGTAAGAAGCCATGAGGGCACAGGCTCTGCTGTAAGGGCATATGGCAGCCTGGAAGAGATTGAGCTGGCCATATATCTATATGGATATCTCAACAGCGCAATAGACAGCGAGATCAGAAGGCTACGGAAGGAAGGCCAGAGAATCACACGCACTGATTTCATATACGGAGCATGCTCGGGGCTCATGGAGAAGATATCAAGCACAGCTTCAGCAGACAGCAGAGCAGTCATGCAGCTCAACAGGAAGAACAGGGAACTTGCAGAGAAGCTTGTCTTCAGGAATGCAAAGCTGCGGACCGAACGGCGAAGCTCTCATCTTTCAGACAGGAAAAGCATGCAGCTAGGAGGAAGCTTCGCATCAGGACTGGATATGCCTAAGAGGATACAGCAGAAGAAACTTAAAGGGAAACAGTAAAAAAACTGCATATAGAAACATTTTTCTCCACTGATTATGCAAATTTATGCAACTGTTATTCAA
>CAKQTF010000103.1 GCA_934276695.1 uncultured Spirochaetales bacterium | reverse complement strand
GAATACTGGTGTCTCAGATTCGCTTACTGCAAGCAGCGTGTTTAGGTTCTGATAGCATAGCAGAGTAGATATAATGGCAGGCAGGATCCAGAACAGTCCCTGCCTTGTGAAAATGAAGCGCATTGAAGCAATCAGGGAAAGAAATGTCAGCAGCAATGCAGACACAGGTATGATGTAATAAAACAAAATCGGCTCCTTTCCTATACCATAGTAGGCTTAATATATTATATCATGAAAAGAGATAGGAGAGAATAATATGGCACTTCCAAACTGGGCAGGAATGGATAGCATGAAGTCTAGGGTCAGGATGAGGGAAGAGGACTTCAGAGGATCATACTACAGGGATACTACAGCAATAATACATTCTTCTCCTTTCAGGAGGCTTAAGCATAAGACCCAGGTGTTCTTCGCACCATCAAATGACCACATCTGCACACGCATGGAGCATGTACTGCATGTGGCAAGCATCGCAAGTGCAATATGCCGGCCTCTAGGGCTTGATACTGAGCTGGCATGGGCAATCGGGGTGGGCCACGATCTCGGGCATACGCCATTCGGGCATGTAGGGGAGAGGATAATATCAGAACTGAGTGAGGAACGTGGGCTTGGCCCATTTGAGCATGAGGTCAATTCGCTTCGTGTCGTTGATTTCCTTGCTGATTCAGGAAGGGGGCTGAATCTCACATATGCTGTAAGGGATGGCATTGTCTCTCATAATGGAGAGAATCTGCGGCGCAGGCTGAAGCCTACAGGCATAATAAAAGACCTGGCAGGAATCAGATCCAGGGATGGGCTCATACCTGCAACTTATGAAGGCGCTGTTGTCAGATTCTCTGATTCGATCGCATATCTTGGACGGGACTGGGAAGATGCGTGGCGGCTTGGGATACTGAAGGATAAGTCACTGCCTGGCATAGTGGAGAAGAGGCTTGGATCGACTAACAGCGAGATAATAAACACCTTGGTGAATGATATAATATCAGGGGCAGACTCATCTGAGGGAATAGGATTCTCTGATGGGATATTTGAGGCTGTTGAGGCTTTCTCTGAGTTCAATTATGAGAATATATACCGCTCAGATATCCTGAATGGCTATACACGCTATTTCAGCCGGCTGATCAATCTGATTGTGAAATACCTGGAAGAGCTTTACAGTGCATTTTCTCTTGAAGAGAAAGGCTATCTTCAGGAGCATAACATGCTTGCTGCCGGATTCTATAACCATATCAATGATATGCATGGTAAGTATATGGAATACGAGGGAAGCGATAGGCGGATGATAATCGATTATGTTGCAGGAATGACTGACAATTTCTGCCTTGACTGCGCAAATGAGATTCTGAAGCCAGAGCACCTTAATGAGGAGATAGATCAGTCTCTTACAGGCAAGTGGTTTGATGTGCGCATATGATAATTCATTTCCTAAGTGATTCGATCTCTTTTATGAACTGGTCTACATCATCAAATGCCCTGTATACAGAAGCGAATCTTACATATGCAACAGGGGAGACAGGATAAAGCTGCTTCAGTGTCTCTTCTCCGACTTCCCTTGATGTTATGGTATTCCTTGCGCCGGCAATCTCATATACCCGGTCTTCTATATTGCTCAGTATTCTCTCTATTGTCTTCTGATCGATATTGAGCTTATCGGTGCATGTCCTGATGCCTCTCTCCACTTTTGAAATATCGAAGCTCTGATGGTGTCCATCCTTCTTAATGACTATAATCGGCCTTTCTTCGATTTTCTCATAGCTTGTGAAGCGGTAGCCGCAGTTAAGGCATTGTCTTCTGCGTCTGATTGTTGTCCCTTCTTTGTTTGAACGGGATTCCAGGACTTTGTCATTATCATGATTGCACCGGGGACAGTTCATAGAACTGAGGTTATCACAGAGTGGGAGTTAAGTGAAGGAAAAAAAGCATTGAAACAGGAAAGTTGTTTGTTTTGGAACATTATGTTACTATTATAACTAAGAGAGGTTATTATGACAGGTTCTGTTTCAAGCTGTGTGAAAGCGATTATCAATTCAAATCCATTTATCTCAGAGATGATTGCCCTTGATATAATATCATTTTCTAACCTAGCAGAATTCATTGCTCCCAAAGTTGAGGCGATGTATGGCCAGAAAGTGAAGAACAGTGCTATTGTCATGGCCGAAAGACGGTATGCAGAGGAGCTTAAGAAGAATAAGTGCGTGAAGGCGCATGGCCGGATTCAGTACGATATCAGCATGAAGACGAATATATATGATGTGAATTTCATGCGCAACGATGCATTCATCAATAAGCTTCCGGAGCTGTATGAGAAAGTGAACCTTGAAAAGGGTGATTTCCTGAATGTGACTCTAGGTTCTCATGAGATATCGCTTTCTGTCTCGGAGAAGTACCGCAGTATTGTGGATGATCTCCTGAAGAAAGAGACGATTGTCCAGCGCATGAAGGACCTTGTTGCCCTTACCATTGTCTTTCAGGATGGGAATTTCCTTCAGACACCAGGTGTAATGTATCTTGCTGTGAGAAAGCTGGCATGGGAAAACATCAATGTCATTGAGGTAGTGTCCACAATGAATGTGCTGACATTCGTGATAAAGAGAGAGGACAGCATGCAGGCATACGCATCTCTTCAGACTTTCCTGAATGAAGAGATATAAGATAATAACAGCTGGGAGAAACTGCGGTAAGACAACCTTCATCAGAAGGGCTGCTGCAGAAGACTGCAAGGCAGCTGGCTTCCTTTCAGAGAAAGAGGATGATGGCTATTGCATTGTTAATATAAGGGAGCACTCCAGAGTCCGGCTTCTTACGGATAAGCCTGAATTCATCTGGCGGTTCAGACGATGGTATATCAATGAGAATGCATTCCATGAGGCCTTCAGGTACATCTCTTCGCTTGATCCTGGAACTGATAGGCTGTACATCGATGAAATCGGGCTTCTTGAGTGTGAAGGGCGGGGCTTTGCTCCTGTGCTCCGTTATTCAGAAGCGCATGGTTTTAATATCACAGTGACAATAAGGGATTCTCTTATTCCTGCTGTTATTGAGAATTTCCCTTTCCTAAAGGACGCAGAGATCTCTGCAGTTCCGCCCTTGCCATCTCCGTCCCGGCAAAGATGATGCCTTTATATGGCTTTCTTCTTATCACGAAGTCGTCATCATACATGAATGCCGAGCCATCTGCATATGAAATATCCATGCCATATCTAAGCAGCACAGCATGCGCACTTGCTACATCCCATATGAAGCATGGCTGATTGCAGCATGCCTGGATATCAGGTAGGATCACAGGCAGGATCAGATGTATTATCGAGCTTCCGAATATCCTTGTCTTACCGCAGAATGATGAGAAGTCAAGCTCTCTCTGGCATTTAGAGCCTGCTGTTATCTGCTTTACGTGGTCTTTGTCTCCATGGAGCACGAACTCTCTGCCATTGATCTTCATGCTGCCGCCAGGATCCAGTCTTATATTCAGTGAATGCTCTGCTATACCGAATCTCGGGGCAGATATGAAGGCTCCGACAGGTATCCTGTCCTTATCGAGGATACCGAGGGCAACGGCAAACGACGGCAGTCCCTGTGAATAGACATCTGTGCCATCTATTGGATCAAGGACGAATGTGAATGGCGCATCCGGTCTCAGCTCGGTCTCATCTTCCTCGCTTATTATGCTGCATTCGGGAAAAAGCCTTGATACTGTCCCTATCAGCCTGCGGCTTATCGCAAGATCTGCATCAGTGAGTACAGAGCCGTCTTCTTTGAATCTCCTGCATACATTGCCTTGCATCCTCTCTGCTAAGAGCCCTGCCTCTACTACTTCTTCATAGAGCATATCAAGTTTTTCCCTATCTAAAGATGCCTGCATTGTTTTTTTCCCCGAATTTATGTATAGTCGCTCTGTTAGCCATATGCCATTAGAGAATATAATTGCAGAGTATATCAGAAAAAGCAGGATATACAAAGCTTATTCAGACGATCCGGACTCCTTATACCAGGCTGATGGCCTGGACTTCTATCCGCTTTCAAGAGCATCGCTGCAGATAAGCGATAAGAGAAAGGGCCGTGTCTTTGTCATTGTTCCGACCGAGGAAAGCGCAAGATGCATCAAGGAAGATCTGTCTGATGTTACAGACAGACCTGTCGTCCATCTTCCAAGTGATGGCAAACGGCTTTATTCTGCATATGGATCAACAAAGAGCGAATATGAGAGGAAGGCAGCATTAGAGCAGATAGATGAGATGAGGCGTGGAATAGTCATTGCTTCATTGCGCTCTTTTGTCTTTCCTCTTCTTAGCCGGAATTCTATTGATGACAATACCCTGCAGATCAGGAAAGGTGACAGATTCGATGTTGCTGCATTTGCTGAAAGGCTCGGAGCTGCTGGATATATAAGGGTTCCGAATAACTGCTCGGAAGAAGGCACATTCTCGCTCCGTGGTGAGGTGATGGATATATTTCCTTTTGCATCTGATTATCCTGTGAGAATATATGCAGAATGGGATGATGTATCAAGGCTATCATATTATGATTATCTGAGCCAGAAGACAACAAAGAGCATAGACAGAGTAAGGATTCCTCTGCTATCTGGGAACTCGGAGGCATCCCTTGTATTCTCCACTGCTGACGATTATCTCCGTTATGATGATTTCTTCATGCTTTCCGGGATGGAAAGGCTGGAGACGTCCTGGTCAAGCATTGAGATTGAGAGCCGCAGCCTTTATAAGGAGGCCTATAGGGAGAATGCTGATGCGCCTATGCCTGACAGGCTGCTATTTCCATGGAAGGATTTCCTGGCAGGTATGCAGAAGGGCTTTATGTTCTATGATATAGCTTCTCCTGAGCGTTATCATTTCTCTGTCACTGCATCAAGATCGTATTTTGGCAATGTCACATATTTCAAGGATGATATCTCATCGTTCATTTCCGCAGGCTGGAAAGTTTATGTCATCGCTCCATCTGATGTGCAGAAGGAGAGGCTCCAGTGTGTGCTTAAGGATTATCCTGTATCAATTGAGGTAAGGGACTTCTCTGCTGGATTCCAGATAGAGAGCGAGAAGCTTCTTGTTGTCCTTGATCAGGAGAT
>CAKQTF010000102.1 GCA_934276695.1 uncultured Spirochaetales bacterium | reverse complement strand
GGATAAATGTCGATGTGAATATCGTGGAGTGGGCATACTGGCTCAGTGAGGTCTATTCAGGACGCAATTATGATCTGACAGTAGTCGGTCATACAGGGCGTCTGGATCCGTATGCACTGCTTGTTAAATACCAGTCAGACGGAAAGGAGAACTATTTCAATTATTCGAACCCAGATGTCGATATGCTGCTTGAAGAGTACAGGACAGAGCTGGATGAGGATAAGAGAACCGGGTATATACAGGAAATAGAGCGCATTCTTGCCAATGACGTCCCTGCTCTGTATATACAGGATCCTATTCAGATATATGTTACAAAGCCTCAGATAGAAGGCTTCACTACATATCCTATAAACATATATCAGATGAAGGATGTCTATCGCTTGAAATAGTGTCAGATGGCTAGATATATAATAAAGAGGCTTCTGAGCGCGCTTGCAGTGCTCTTCTTTGTATCATTGATTACATTCATCGCCCTTGAGCTTGTGCCTGGCGATCAGGCGACTATATCATTAGGGCTTGATGCGACTGCGGATAGCCTTGATGCAGCCAGGGCCTCAATGGGTCTTGACAGGCCTCTTTATATACGGTATCTGGAATGGCTTTTCAGGGCACTGGCCTTTGACTTCGGAAAATCGTCAATATATGGAAGCCCTGTGATATCACTGATCATATCCAGGCTTCCTGTCACATTCTCAGTCGCACTGTTCTCTATACTGATCGCATCCCTTCTTTCATTTATCCTTGGCCTGATCGCTTCAATAGAGAGAGGGAAGCCTGCAGATGGGATAATAAGGACATCTGTGCTGGTTATCTCATCCCTGCCGTCTTTCTGGATATCGCTCCTGGCTCTTATCTTCTTCTGCGGGAAGCTCGGATGGTTTCCTGTGAATGGCTATGCATCTCCAGCTGAGGGCTTCTCTGAATTCATAAGGAGCATCACACTTCCTTCGGTTATACTTGCACTTGGGGAACTGGGTCTCATGACAAGGATGTTCCGTTCCTCTATAGTCAAGACACTGAAAGAGGATTACATGCTTGCTGCAAGGATAAAAGGAATCTCAAGACGGAGAGCACTCATACATTATGCAGGGCGCAGTGCAGTCATTGCCCCGATCACTGTCATCGGAAATCAGGCTGCTAAGCTATTCGGCGGCACAGCAATTGTCGAGACAGTATTCTCACTGCCAGGGATAGGAAGGCTTCTGATTGTATCTGTTGAGCAGAGGGATATAGCACTGCTGCAGGGCATTGTCATATTCATAACAACAATGGTTGTACTCATGAATTTCATCACTGATATCGCTGTGGCAATAGCTGATCCTCTGATCAGAAGAGGCAAGGGGGATCTGAAATGAAGAAGAGAAGCGGATCTCTGGTCATAGGCATCATCCTCGTTTCATTTATTCTGGTTCTTTCAGTGATGTCTTTTGTATATCTGCCATATCCGATAGATGAGATGAGCATAAAGAACAGGTTTGCACCTCCCTCATCAGATCATCTGCTTGGCACAGACCATTTCGGCCGTGATATATTCTCACGTATCCTTGTGGCTACAAGGAGCGCGTTATCCGTGAGTGTCTCATCTGTCCTTATCGGTGCAGCTGGCGGTGTTGCACTCGGGAGTGCTGCGGCTCTTCTGCCGTCTTTCCTTGAGGCTGTCATAATGCGATTCATAGATGCTCTGATGGCATTCCCGGGGATCCTTTCTGCAATAGTGCTCTCCGCTGTTCTCGGAAAGGGTGTGATCAATGCTGCGATTGCCATATCAGTATTCATGGTGCCTGTCTTTGGCAGGCTCTCATATTCGATGATCCTTGAGAATAAGAAGAAGCTGTATATAAAAGCGGCGGAAAGCTATGGAGCGAGGGGAATAAGGCTTGTTGTATGCTATATGCTTCCGGATATACTCTCACGTCTTATCACGCAGCTCTCAGCATCAATCGGGGCTGCGATACTCACTGAGTCCTCCCTTTCTTTCCTGGGGCTTGGTATACAGCCTCCAGGAGCAAGCCTTGGCCTTATGCTCTCTGAAGCGAAAGGATATGTCCTGATGGAGCCCTACCAGGCATTCTGGCCAGGTGCTGTGCTGGCTGTGGCAGTGCTCGGCTTCTCGCTTCTTGGCGATGGGATCAATGATCTGCTGCCGGCAGGGAGGAGTGATGAATAGGCTTCTTGAAGTATCCGGGCTTACTGTAAGAAGCTGCGGATCGTATCTTCTTAGGGATGTAAGCATATCTGTATCATCCCATGAGACTGTTGCATTCATAGGCGAGTCAGGAAGCGGTAAGACGATGACTCTGAAATCTGTCCTTGGGATTCTTCCTGATGATACTGAGAAGACAGAGGGATCTGTCATGCTAAATGGCTATGACATATACAGTCTCAAAGAACGTGAGAAGCGCCATCTGCTTGGCTCCTCAGTAGGCTTTGTTCCTCAGAATACAATAAACTATCTTCATCCTCTTCTCCGCATCTCTGACCAGATGACAGATGGCTATATTGCCTTTCATGGACGAGGGAGCAGAAGGGACGCTGAGAATAAGGCAGCGGAGCTTCTTGTCAGAGTCGGCATTGAGGATGCAGGCAGGGTTCTCTCGTCATATCCTTCAGAGCTTTCAGGCGGTATGATACAGAGGGTGAATATAGCCTCTGCGCTTATGATGGATCCATCAATACTGATCACAGATGAGCCTACAAGTGCGCTGGACCGCATAATACAGAAGCAGGTTGCAGATCTTTACCTGTCTCTTGTGGAAGAGAAGCATCTGGCTCTGATAATTGTCAGCCATGATCTGATGCTCGTTAAGAGGATAGCGGATAAGATTGCTGTATTCTATTCTGGGAGGGTGGTCGAGACAGGCACAGCCAGCGATATCTTCTCATCAGCTGCGCATCCTTACACGAAAGCCCTGATCTCGCTTACCCCATCCGTCTCTATTGATAAGGCAAAGCCTCTTGAGGAGATCATGGGATACATGAAAGAGGAAGACAGGCTTACGGATGGCTGCTCATTTGCATCAAGATGCCCTTTCTGCATAGCTGAGTGCATGAAGTGTGACAAGTCTCTCAGGCTTTCAGATACGCACAGCGTCAGATGCATAAGAGCAAAGGAGCTTCTATGATGGTTCTTGAGGCTGCAGCTATTACAAAGAAGTTCAGGATAAAAGGCGGAAAGGAATTCAGGGCCCTGGACAGGGTGTCATTCTCTCTTGGGGAGAATGAGATCCTCGGCATTGTCGGCGAATCAGGTAGCGGTAAGAGCACTCTTGCGGATATTGCAGGAGGCCTGGCATCTCCGACGGAAGGCAATGTGTATTTCCTTGGCCATGACATAGCGAAGATGAAAGGAGAGGAGAGGAAGGAATACAGGCGTAACGTGCAGTTCATATTCCAGTCTCCGAAAGGATCGATGAATCCGTATTTCAGAGTCAGGAGAATCCTGTCTGAGCCACTGCTGATCAATTACCCGCAGATGGAAGAGAATGAGATTGAGAGACGCATCTCTGATATGCTTGAGAGAGTGGGGCTTGATCCAGAGAAGACTCTTTCCAGGTATCCATCTGCATTTTCCGGAGGTCAGCTGCAGAGAATCGCAATAGCTAGAGCATTGCTGCTTGAGCCTAAGGTGCTTATATCTGACGAATGCACATCCTCCCTTGATGTATCACTGCAGGCACAGATACTCAACCTTCTGCTGTCCCTGAAGAAGGAGTTTTCCACTTCAATGATATTCATAAGCCATGATATAGGCATTGTGAGATATGTATCGGACAGGATAATCGTAATGAAGGATGGGCGTATTGTTGAGGAAGGTGATTCTGAATCTGTTATAAGCAGTCCTAAGACTGAATATGCATCGCTTCTTGTCAGGGCTTCCGGATTCATGGAGGAGACATGACACTGATACCTATCGGGATATATGGCGGCTTTGTCAGAGGTAGAAAGGGCACATGCTCATTTCTCATAGAGGAGGATGGCTTCCGTATTGCCATTGATGCAGGCTCTGGGTTTCTTACCGGGCTTGATGGCATATGCTCTCATGACGATATATCTGCTCTGCTCATCTCCCACGAGCATGCTGATCATATCGCTGATGCTGAGATGGCTGCATTCGGACGACTCATATCAATTCAGCTTGGCAGGCCATTGCCGCCTCTTGCTGTGTATGGTCCGGAAATACCATGGCTCAAGAGCCGGCTTGAATGCCGTGGCAGTGCTGTTTTCAGCATAGTCCATGACAATGAGGAATTCGCCATAGGGCCATTCTCCGTCACACCATACAGGATGGATCATGAATGCATATGCTTTGGCTACCTCATAAAGAGCAGCTCAGGCTCTGTCTTCTATAGTGCTGATACGGCTTTCTCTGCTGCTATAGCATCAATGATACCTCATGTGGATCTAATGCTTGCTGAGTGCTCAATATATGATAGATATGGTAGCGGAAGGCCATTTGGACATATGAATGGGTATGAGACAGCTTCTTTTCTTGGAATATCACGTCCAGACAGGGCTCTTCTTGTCCACCTGCCATGCTATGGAGACAATGATGACCTTCTTGAGGAAGTCAGAAAGCAATATTCAGGTGATGTACAGCTAGCAGAGTGTGGCAGGACATATATCATCTGAAGTTCTCCTTGACAACCTTAATTATATAATCTTTGTTGAGCCAGAAGCACTTTTTCTTTTCTCTTGTGCCCTGCGGTGTTTCCATGAGATCTTCGCCATTTTGGCCTTTAGGCCTAACATGGGATATACTATTATATATATCTTTGCTTTCAACCGCTCCTGGAAAATGCTCATAATCGCCAGCTATTACAAGCTTTTTTGCCGCTTTCCATATTATACTTGCTTTGTCTAGGTCTTTTTCTGGCATGTTCCATAGGAAGAAACCAGCAAAATAATAATCATCAGAGTCATGAATCTTTTTGAAAATCATCATAATAAACTTACTTGTCAGTTCCGCATAGAATTGGCTGTCTTCCCATTCTTGATTGTTTATTTCAAGAAATGGAATATTCTTAAAAGACATTGATTGTTCAATATTTCCATTCTCTTCTACTCTGATTGATTT